>CAMJXE010000013.1 GCA_946409645.1 uncultured Bacteroidales bacterium | reverse complement strand
ATAGATACCACGATCACCATCGCCCTTGCCATCGGAGATACTACCGTAGGCATAGATCACCGCTACTTTATTAGTATTCCCCTCTTTTGGTTTAATAGATTTTGCGTATTTGCTGATAGTCACATAGTTAATATTATCTTTGTCGCTCAAATTCAGTTTTGTCTTGATCATCTTCTCGGCCTCATCGGGATAAGCCAACTTATCAACCAATTTCAGGTTTAAAGCCTCTTGCGGAGAGGAGCATAACAAGCTGTCGGCAATGTTATTCAGCTGTTCTACAGATATTTTACGAGCTTTCGCGACATCTTGCACGAAAACCGCCCATAAGGAGTTGGCTAATGTGGACATCTGCTCGCGGTTCGCCTCGCTCATCTTATCCAAGAAATAAGGTTCCACGGCGCTCTTAAACTGTCCGTGACGGAAAATCTGTACATCAATATCCATTTTGTCGATGAGGTTTTTATAGAACATAAGTTGGAACGCATAACCTCTGAAATTCATGTCACCAGTGGGATTGAGCATAACCTTGTCGGCAACCGTAGCCATATAGTAGCCGTTTTGAGTATAAACATCGCTGTACGCGTAGATGAATTTGCCAGATTTCTTGAACTCCATCAATGCATCACGAATCGCCTTTGCAGATGCGGGCGAAGCAGATACTGTTTGGGATTTCAGGTAGATACCTTTGATTTTGGCATCTCCTGCCGCTGCCTTGATAGCTGTTAAGATGTTGTCCAACCCCAAACTTTCGTCCATATAATCGCCGAAGCTGAAGGGGATATCCACCGCACGTTCGGAGATACTCGGGGAAAGATCCACATACAAGACACTGTTGTCTTTCACATTCGTAGTAGAAGACATGGCCGAAGAGGCGGTTTTCTGGACTGTTGCGATCATTCCTAAGAACATCAGGATGCCCAGGATAGAGGTGATGATGGAGGCGAGCACGAAGCCTACCATAGAACCAAGAACCACTCGCCAGAACTTGCGCGATCTGGTCTCTGGTTGATAATTTTGCTGTTGTTGTTCGATATTTTCGTTCATAATAATGAATTTAATTCAATGAGGTTGGGCGTATGCAATACGCCTCTACTATTTGCCTATTGCCTATTGCCTACTTCCTAAACACCATATTCAAACCCCAAAAAGCATTGCGGCGCAAAAATGCATTTTTTCTCCATATCCTCTGCTCTTTTTCCACATTTTTTTGCAGATTATCATCATTAAAGCTACAAGAAGGCAGAAAACGAATGTATTGCAGACTCTCTTCTTCCACTCTGAAACCGGCTTTGTTGAAGTGTTTGCGCCAAACTTTCTCTGGACGAATATTCTCGTTGCCCATCAACACTTCCTTCTTCAAAACATCATCATAAACGGTGACGACACGGTTGTTCCCCCGTTGCAGGAAAAGCATTCCTCGCTTAAACAAACATCCTCCATTTTCCTCTATCAGCACCAATTTACCATTGGGTTTCAGGACTTTGTAAAAAATCGCCAAAGCATCGTCCAACGGTTCAATGTGATGCAGAGTATCTTGCAAAATGATGTAATCGTAACTGTTCTCCTCTATGTTTTGGTCAAAAAGGTTGGCGTATTCACAGGTGAGGAGGCTCGTGTCACCGTACTGACTCCAGAACTTACGACGAGCTTCCCACTGCTCGGGGTAATATTCCAACGTGGTGCCAAAAACGGGTTGTCCCTTCATCGCAAAGTAGAAACCCGTAGTGCCATAACCGCATCCGCAATCCCAGATTTTGGGTTTCTGACTGAGGTCAATGTGACGATCCAAATATTCCAATCGTTGCATAAAGTAGGCCTTGCGGAATTGCTGCCGCGAAGGGGATCCGTCTGTCAACTTGTAGTACGGATATAGTGCGCGGTTTTGGTGCAATTCCTCGCAAAGATGCTCAAAAAAGACCTCTTTTTGCATGTTTTAGTTTTCAGAATTGCGCTTTTCGGCGCGTTTGCGTTCGGTTTCGTCCAAAATAATCTTGCGCACACGCAAACTCTGCGGGGTAATCTCCAAATATTCGTCTTTGGCGATGAATTCCATGTACTGTTCCAACGAATACTTTATAGCGGGAGCAAGCACCAACTTTTCGTCGGAACCGGCAGCACGCATGTTCGACAACTTCTTAGATTTACAGACGTTAATCACCAAGTCTCCCTGACGGATGTGCTCGCCAATGATTTGTCCAGCATAGACTTGATCGTTCGGTTCAATGAAGAAACGACCACGGTCTTGCAGCTTGTTCAGAGAGTAGGCGTACGCTTGACCCGTCTCCATCGCGATGAGCGAACCGGCATGACGACCGGCTATCTCGCCCTTCCACGGCTGGAACTCAACAAATCGGTGCGAAATGATAGCCTCGCCCTCAGTGGCGGTCAACAACTGGTTGCTCAAACCAATCAAACCGCGCGAAGGAATCATAAAGTTCAAATGCACGCGGTCGTTCACCGTATCCATCGACATCAATTCGCCCTTTTTCCTGGATACATAGTCAATGACACGACTCGACATCTCCTCGGGTACTAACACGGTCAATTGCTCTACGGGTTCGCACTTTTGTCCATCAATTTCCTTGATAATCACCTGAGGCTGACCTACTTGCATCTCGTAACCTTCACGACGCATCGTCTCAATGAGGATGGAGAGGTGAAGAATGCCGCGTCCGAAGACGTTGAGGCGGTCGGGAGAGTCGGTCTCCTCGATGCGCATAGCCAAGTTCTTCTCCAGTTCGGCGAAAAGACGGTCACGCAAGTGTCTGGAAGTGACGTATTTGCCCTCCTTTCCAAAGAACGGAGAGTTATTGATAGTGAACAACATGCTCATGGTCGGCTCATCAACCTTGATGGGCGGCAGCTGCTCAGGATTCTCGAAATCAGCCACGGTATCACCGATTTCGAAGTCATCTAAGCCGAGCAGGGCGCAAATCTCGCCAGCTTCCACAGGATTTTTGTATTTTTCCTTGCCAAGTCCCTCAAACACGTACAATTCCTTAATCTTGGAAGTTTGGACAGTACCGTCTCGTTTCACCAGCGAGACATTCTGACCCCACTGGATGGTACCGCGTTTCACACGACCCACGGCAATACGACCCACGTAAGAAGAATAGTCAAGGGACGAAATCATCATCTGCAAGTTGCCTGGTTCTACCTTCGGTGCGGGGATTTTCTCGATGATGGTATCTAAAAGGTATGAAATGTCGGAAGTCGGCGTATTCCAGTCGGGGCCCATCCAACCGTTCTTGGCAGAGCCATAGACAGTCGGGAAATCCAACTGTTCGTCGGTTGCTCCGAGATTAAACATCAACTCGAAAACAGCCTCTTGCGCGAGGTCGGGATGACAATTCGGTTTATCGACTTTGTTGATAACGACAATGGGCTTAAGACCTAATTCGATAGCCTTTTGCGTCACAAATCGAGTTTGAGGCATAGGACCTTCGAAAGCATCCACCACAAGGAGAACGCCATCGGCCATATTAAGCACGCGCTCCACCTCACCACCGAAGTCACTGTGTCCAGGAGTATCTATCACATTGATTTTCACTCCTTTATATCTTACGGAAACATTCTTGGACAAAATTGTAATACCGCGTTCCCTCTCCAAATCATTGTTATCTAACACCAAATCCTGCACTTGTTGGTTCTCACGAAAGAGATGAGACTGGTATAAAATTCTGTCCACGAGGGTAGTTTTGCCATGATCAACGTGTGCAATAATGGCGATATTCCTGATATTCTGCATTTTACGTATTTTTAATAAAAACCTGCAAAGATACATTTTTTTTGACGTATGATGTTTGACTTTCGATATTTAGTGTTCGGGATACCCATCCCACTACTCACATCTTTCGTCTCATGTCCCTCGTCATAATTATTTCGAAAAAAAAATCAACTACAACGTGTTAATTATGAATTTTTGTACATTTGCTAAATTAAAATGTGAGTATTAAAAATTTAAGTTATGAATATAAAATCTACCCTTTCAACTATTTCTATATTGTTGTTTTTCAATGTTTTATTATTTGCCCAGACGGAAAACCAATATAGCAAATTCGATCCTGTTTCATTGAAGGAAAATGCCAAATATGTGCGGAATTTTGCGCCAAACAACTATGACGAGAAAATTCTGTATCAATGTTTCACCGACATGGTGGACCTGGCTCGCGCCGAATTCCGCTATGTTCCCAAATTGAAACATGACATTGACTTGGATTCCACGGCACAATTCCAGGCTGACTTCCAAGCTTTTAAAGACGAAAAAACCTTGGAAAACAACGCACCTTACAAGACCACTTTCTTCCGGCTTCGCAAATACGGACTCGCAGGGAACGGTGAAGAGCTAATTGCGAAAGCGAAAGCATACATGGGAGAGACCGAGTATTCCTACTACGATCTCTGCCTCTCGCTCGTGCAATCTATCCTGAAAAATGTGAAAACCGCCGATGTGATGCTGAACGAACAATACACCTATATGGGCTTCGGCTACAACACCGATGCCGCTATGAAAAGCATGTACATTTCGCTCGTACTGACCAACGACCGAGCTTTCAACCATTACAAAGCAGGATTCAATGAAAAGGATGTTCCCTACACCAAAGGGCAGGCTGGATTAAAAGGTTATGACGAAAAGGTGTGCAAAAAATGTGCATCTGAACCGGCTTTGGAAGTGCTTTCGGAATATGTTTCTGTGAACAAAAATGGTGAAATCTACCTCAACTGCGATAATTACAAGGAACTGAAACGTTTAATCGGCAAGGAAGGCGACGCCATCGTCATCGACATTATCCAAGAGGGTCAGTATGAATGCGACAACCATCAGGTAGATTACGATCTCTACCATCGTGGCACGGTCACCAAACCCATCACTTTCGAGAAACTCATGGCCGCCAACGAGAACGCCAACCTCAAATCCGGCAAACTCATTGCCAAAATCGGTAATCTTCCGGACAATGTCGATGACAATAAACATCTGGATATCGTGGTGTTAGTCCTGAAGGAGGGCAACCGTGTATGCCGCGCCATTATGGGCAAGCGTATCGAGAGCAAAGGAGCCGACTATGTGGAGAAGATTAACTTTGTGAAGGACGAAACCGGTATCAAAAGCACCGGGGAATGGGTGATTTCGCCTGAGGATGGCTCCGTGGTTCTCAGCTTCCCGTATGATGCGAAAAAGACCGATTACACTGCTGCTGGTTTCAACTTGGACAAGAAAGATCCCTCTTTGCCTCCTTTCAAGGTGAACAGTGTGGAACTGATTTCCCATATTTCTCCCGATTACTATCAAGATCCTGCCTACAAAACCATCCAAGAAAAGCGCGTCGCCTCCATCAAGAAGGATTTGCAACGCTATTTCCCTGGCACTGAAATCAAGGTGGTTTATGACTATTGTTGGGAGGAATTCAAGCAGAAAATCACCCAACACGAAGAATATTACGACTTGAGTTTCAAGTCATTGGAGGAAGCTGCTAAAGAGTTGCGCCAATATAACCGCTATGCCGCAAAGGCTCTCGACTCAGGTTATCTGGCACCCTTACGCACAATTGAACTTCGCCAGACAGTGACTTATTACGCAGAAACTCCCGCCGACGAAGAAGCTTTTGCCCTTTGGAAATTCAACAATGCAATAAAGAACCCTAAAAATCTCGGTTTCGCAATGTCTGTGGAAAACTACATCCTTCAACAAGTGGAGAAAGGCAAATTCTCTTCTTCTTCACTTGAAAAAATGGAAATTCCATTCAAGAAAGAGTTCCAAACACTGCTTAACAACAAACTGTATGCCCAATACTATAAGAGTTCCAAACTGACTCCCGCCATGGCAGATCAGATGACAAAAATCTATAACCTAAACACTAACAACCAGTTACTACTCTACAACACCACGGTGAGCGATGTATTGGCCGCTACAATCAATTCCACGAGCGACATTGCCAAAACGCAAGCGGCCATCGATCGTCTATACAGCATTCCCACCATCCCGAAAGATCGTGTGAACAGCCTCAACTTGGAGTATCAGTTCAAAATCATCAACTACTTGGATACGCTGCCAGCAAACACCGAAAACACCGCTTTACTGAACAACACTTATCAGAAAATCAAAGAGATACGTAACGACAAGATGGATAGTTGGAAGAATGCTTTCAAACTGGCCTCCTACTTTAACAAACGTTACGATTACATGTATTCATTGTCGTTGATGACCCCGTTCTTGGACGATCCGACCATTTCTGAAGACTTCATCTTCTCTTACGTGTCGTTAGCTGCCCACCGCGAAGAGACCTATCTCAGCGGACTTTTCACCAAAGCCGTAAAACTTGCTGCGGAGAAGAACCCATCACGCCTCTGCGGTCTGGTAGATAAACTGCCGACTTGCATCTTAGAAAACGAAGATGCGAAAAAGGTTATCTGCAAAGCGTGCAATAGGTAGGCAACAGGCAATATAACAAAATATTTCCCTTGTGCAGCCCTAAAAGGGCAAGAGTATTATAACCCAGGGTAAGGCGTCAGCCGCAATCTTGGGTGGCTAACCGACAAAATATGATTGAGACAGAAAAGAGAAACGAAGAAAAAGACGAATTATACGAACATTTCAGGTTCGAGGTAACAGCAGGTACGGAGATGCTCCGCATCGACAAATACCTTTTCAACCTGATTGCCAACACGTCGCGCAATAAAGTGCAGCAGGCGGCAAAGGCGGACTGCATCTTAGTGAACGGCAAACCCGTGAAACAGAACTACAAGGTGCGCCCTGGCGACACTATTTCCGTGCTGATGCCCAATCCGCCCAACGACACCGAAATTCTGCCTGAGGACATTCCTTTAAATATTATATATGAAGACGCTGACCTGCTTATTGTCAACAAGGAGGCCGGAATGGTGGTACATCCCGCTTACGGCAATTACACTGGAACGCTCGTCAATGCGCTCTACTATTACCTGAAAGACCAAAAGTTAGAGGATGGTTCCCCGATGAAGCCGTTATTGGTGCACCGCATCGACAAAAACACTTCCGGACTGCTGGCCGTCACCAAGAATGAGTTGGCACAAATGCGGCTGGCGAAGACTTTCTTCGACCATGATCTGGAACGCCGCTACTGGGCGTTGGTATGGGGCGACATGGAGGGGGAGTCTGGCACGATTGTCGGCAATGTGGGGCGCAATCCGAAAGACCGTATGGTGATGACGGTCTTTCCAGAAGGCAGCGACCAAGGCAAGCACGCCGTCACGCACTGGCGCGTGGTGGAACGGTTCGGCTACGTCACGCTAATCGAGTGCCAATTAGAGACGGGCCGCACTCACCAGATCCGCGTGCATCTGCAGCACATCGGGCATCCGCTCTTCAACGACGAAGCGTATGGCGGGAATCGCATCCTCAAAGGCACAACTTTCACAAAATACCAGCAATTCATTCGCAACTGCTTTGCACTGATGCCGCGTCAAGCATTGCATGCCAAGTCTTTGGGCTTCAAACACCCTATTACAGGCAAAATGATACAATTCGAGTCAGAGCTGCCCGATGACTTCACCGCTGTTTTGGAGAAATGGAAGAACTACGGGAAGCAAAACTTCGAGTGTTAAGTACTGTTTAAAAAAAAGCTGTTTGGGTTAAGCGGGGAAAATGCCGAAGAAGGCCGATCCGCTACCCGACATCGAAGCGTAAAGAGCTCCTTCCTGATACAATTGCTCTTTAACAGTTTTTAATTCAGGAAACTTCTCGAAAAGGGAAGATTCGAAATCGTTCAACACAACGTCTTTCCACGTGCCAGGATCCTGTTGTAAAGACCCTGGCAAATAAACCTCCGACTCGCATGGGGTCACACCAGCGTATGCTTCCTTAGTGGAAATGTGGATATCGGGTTTAACGATTTTTAACCGATATTGAGACAAGTCCAAACCGATAGGAATCATCACTTCACCTCGACCTGTGGCATATACCGGCTTGTTCATGAGGAAGAATGGCACATCACTGCCTAACTGCAAAGCATATTCTACCATTTTCTCCTCAGAAACAGGCAGTTGAAAGATGTCGCAGAGCATTTTTAGAGTGAAAGCGGCATCAGCGGAACCACCGCCCAATCCTGCACCAGACGGAATGCCTTTAGTGAGGAAAATCTCCACATTAGAGATTCCAAAATCCTGCTGCAACATACGGAAAGCCTTGACACAGAGATTGTCACAAGGGTTTCCCAGATTCTCTTTGCTCTCCATTTTGAACAGAATCTCTGCATTAGCGGGAGAAATTCGCAAGGTGTCTGTAAAGAAATCTGTTGGATAAAAAACTGTTTGCAAATCGTGGTAACCATCGGGACGTTTGCGAACAATTTGCAAACCAATATTGATTTTGGCATTGACTTTTGCCTCAATGGGCTCAAAATCTCTCCTCATATCTTAATATTGTCAAAATTTTTGCCGAAAACGCTGGCTGTTTTCGAAATAGTAATGAAAGCATCGGGGTCTATATCCTTGATAATGCGCGTGATGTCACTCTTGTCGGTTCTGTGCGCCACAATCAGCAACACATCCTTCTCTTGATGTTTGTAGGAACCATATCCCTTCAGGAATGTGGATCCTCGGTGCAGTGTAGAACCAATCTTTTGGGCAATTTCCTCGTTCTTCATGGAGAAGACCATGAACTGATACGTCTGCCGATAACCATCTATCACTAAATCAGATACAATTATAGAGACGAGCAACACGACAAAACTATAGACCAGTTTTTGTACATCGTGGATCACGAAGTAAGAGCTGCCCACGATGAGAATGTTGCAAGCCAAACTGATGCGACCGTATGAGATGTTGCGGTATTTGCCAATCATCAGCGCGATAATATCTATGCCGCCAGTGTTGCCGCCCCAGTTGATGGACATACCGATGCCGAAGGCCGCAATCGCCGACCCGATGATGACGCTCATGAACATGTCGTCCACAATGGGATGAGGGAATAACGGCTGCCAAACGGAAAAAAAGGCACTCATCACAACGGTGCATATCAGCGAGTTAACACAGAATTTCGTACCCAACACGCGCCAAGCGACCGCAATAAGCACTGCATTGAATACGAATGTTGTAACACCAATAGGGATTCTGCCTGTGGCGAAATAGAGGATGGAGGCCACACCAGCCACACCACCACCCGACACTTTGTATGGAATCAGGAAAGCCGACCACCCGAAAGTGAACAAACATAGCCCCAAAAAGATAAAGAAATAGTTTTTTACCTCTTGCCATACTTTTTTAGCGGTCAGTTTGTTTTCCATAATCTTTTATTCTTCGTGTATATTGGTGGATATCAGTTCATTAAGCCAATTCTTAAACAAAGTGATATAGGCACCATTGAAAATGTGCCTGAACATGTAGCGATCCTCTTCATAGTTCTGATGAATATCATCGGGATGGACCAAAGGCATAATGGGATACGCATTACGTTTCAAGTGACGGATTTTGCGTTCCTTCTGCTTGCGGAAACCCATGTTGGTCACCAAATTGAGGTACGGGGTAATGCACAAGCCCTCGTGCGCCCAAATATGAAAATTGTACTGGGAAGCCCAGTGGGTTGCCTTGTATTTCTTGAGGCTGTTGAACCGGTTGATCCAATAGATTTTCTGTTTCTTTTTCTTCATGTAGGGTTCAATCATCTTCTCGAAATCCTCCTTGGAGTATTGATCCATCGAGAGAGAGAAGTCGGTCCAACGATTTTTCCAAGTGGCAAAACCCCACGTAGAAGCGTAAGCGGAGAAGAAATAGGATGATTCACCCTTCTTCATGCGCTTTTTGTATCTTTTCCGGCTTCGATGCCGCCAGTAGAAGCCACCGATACTGAAAATTTTCTTGTTATTGCGGTACTTTTCGAGCAGCTGTTCGCAGTAAGGGAAGAAATCGTATCCCGGCACAGTATCATCAAAAAGGATTATTCCCTCTTCCTCTTGCTCGAAAAACCACTTTATGGCCGTGGCAACCATCTGGGACTTGCCCAGATGGTTGTCCTGCCATAATTTGTGCACCTGGCACGGCCACTCAGGTTGGATGACGGCGCGAGCCTGATAGACGTGCATCCTGTCCAATACGGAATCCGGTTTGGCAGCATCGCCCGCCACATACAAATCAGTAGGTTGCACCGTGCGTAAAACTTGAAATACGTCGTGTGTTTCCTCTACCCTATTATATAATATGAGTAAAACAGGAACTTTGAACATATTTTTGAGAATTTGTGAATATTAAGCTAATTCGTGAATGACAAGGCCTGAACGGAGCTTGGGCTCAAACCATGTGGTCTTGGGAGGCATGATATTGCCCGTGTCGGCGATGTCGATGATCTGCTGCATAGAAACTGGATACAAGGCGAAAGCGACTTTCATCTCGCCGTTATCGACGCGACGTTTCAGTTCGCCCAAACCGCGGATACCACCCACGAAATCAATGCGCTTGTCAGTGCGGAGATCTTTGATTCCTAAGATCTTATCCAAAACATGGTCGCTGAGGATTTTCACATCCAGCACCCCGATAGGATCGTTGTCGTCATATTTGCCAGGCTTTGCGGTCATCTTGTACCATTTACCATCCAAATACATACTGAACTCGTGCAATTTAGCGGGTTTGTAGATGTCTGTGCCCATCTCTTCCACGGTGTAAGCCTCGTTCAATGCGTTGAGGAACTGCTCTTTGGTGAGACCATTGAGATCCTTCACCACGCGGTTATAGTCGATAACATTGAGCTGATTGTCCGGGAAAATCACGGTCATGAAGTAGTTGTACTCCTCTTTGCCGGTGTGATTCGGGTTGTGCTCTTTCTTCTCCTGACCCACGAGGGCGGCGGCGGCACTGCGGTGGTGACCGTCGGCAATGTACATGGCGGGAACCTGCTTATCGAAAATCTCCACCAATTCATCGATGAGTTTGCGGTCGTCAATCACCCAGAAACGGTGACCGAAGCCGTCTTCCTTAGCCACGAAATCGTAAATCGGGGCATTGGCGGTCACGGAGGCCACGATTTCGTCGATGCGAGCGATGGCGGGATAAGCGAAGAATACGGGCTCCACGTTGGCATTGGTGATGCGCACGTGTTTCATGCGGTCTTCCTCTTTGTCCTTGCGGGTAAGCTCGTGTTTTTTGATGATTTTATTGACATAGTCCTCGCTGTATGCGCAAGCCACGATGCCATATTGCCAACGTGCGTTGGGCTCCGTGGGATTCATACTTTGGGCATAGATGTAGAGCTTCTCCTCTTTATCCTGAACCAGCCAGCCGTAATCCTTGAAGCTGTTGTAGTTCTTCACCACTTGAAGATAAACCTCAGGTGAGTGTTCGTCGGTGCCCTCTGGCAAGTCGATTTCAGCCTTGGTGACATGCAACAGGCTATACGGGTTGCCTTCGCACTCTTTGCGAGCCTCTTCGGAATTCAACACGTCGTAAGGACGAGAAGCTAACTTTTCAACGATTTCTTTCGGAGGACGGAATCCTCTAAAGGGTTTAATAACTGACATATCTATTTGATTTATTGATGATTAATTAATTTAGTTTTATTTCAAAACTTTTTGAAATCAACGGCAAAAGTACAAATTTTTTTTGTATTTTTGCCGCCGAAAATTCGTGGACAGATTTGTTATGATTGCAACCACAGAAAAAAATGCTAAACCATCTTCTTCCACAATTTTCAGTTTTTTATTTTTAACAATTTAAATTACTGATTATGAGTTATTTATTCACATCCGAATCCGTGTCTGAAGGACACCCTGACAAAATCTGCGACCAGATATCCGACGCGCTGTTGGATAGTTTCTTGGCGCAAGACCCTGAATCAAAAGTGGCATGCGAAACACTCGTTACTACCGGACTTGTCGTCTGCGCCGGTGAAGTGAAAACCGAAGGCTACGTCTCCGTAGATGAAGTGGCGCGTCGTGTCATCAAAGAAATCGGCTACAACAAAAGCGATTACCAATTCGACTATAAGTCCTGTGGGGTGATCTCCACCATCCACAGCCAATCGCCCGACATCAACCAAGGCGTGGAACGCGCCGCCTTGGAAGACCAAGGTGCCGGCGACCAAGGCATGATGTTTGGTTACGCCTGCAACGAGATGGACAACTATATGCCACTGCCTGTGGAGTTGGCTCACCGTTTCGTGCAGGAACTCGCCGCCATCCGCAAGGAAGGCAAAAAAATGAGATATTTGCGCCCCGACTCCAAGTCGCAAGTGACCGTGCAATATTCCGAACGCCATAAACCCGAACGCATCGACAGCATTGTCATTTCCACTCAACACGACGAATTCGCCGACGAGGCCACCATGCTGGAAACTATTCACCGTGATGTGGAGAAAATCCTGATTCCGAGAGTCAAAAAGAGCTGTCCGAAGAACGTTCAACGACTGTTCAAGGCCGACTACCAATTGTTTGTCAACCCGACGGGCAAGTTTGTCATCGGAGGACCACACGGCGATTCCGGTCTCACAGGCCGTAAAATCATCGTTGACACTTACGGCGGTCGCGGTGCGCACGGAGGAGGTGCCTTCTCTGGCAAAGACCCCTCAAAAGTTGACCGTTCAGCTGCTTACGCCACCCGCCACATCGCCAAGAACATGGTGGCCGCTGGACTCTGCGACCAAGTACTCATCCAAGTGGCATACGCCATCGGTAAAGCTCAACCCGTGGGCTTGTACGTCAACACCTACGGCACCGCCAAGGTGAAGATGCACGACAGCGAGATTGCCAAACGCATCAACGAAATTTTCCCGATGCGCCCCTACGACATCATCAACCGCTTCCATTTGAAGAACCCCATCTACGAACCCACCGCCTCATACGGTCACTTTGGCCGCGATTGCTACGAATCCGAAGTGGAAACCGCGCAAGGCAAGCACAAGGTTACTTTCTTCCCCTGGGAGAAACTTGACTATGTTGATCAAATCAAAAAAGCATTCAAATTATAATTTTTCCCGTAGAGACGCAAAACTTGCATCTTACTGAATTTTTGCTTCTCTACCTATAAATAATACGCATAAAAAAGTAGAAATAATGAAAAACGCATATATTTTCCCTGGACAGGGTTCACAACATCCCGGCATGGGACAACTTCTGTTTGACCAATACGATAAGGCAAAGGAACTTTTCCGCCAAGCAGATGAAATCTTAGGTTATCCCATCTCCGATGTCATGTTCCATGGCACTGAAGAACAGTTGAAACAGACCAAATACACGCAATTAGCGATGTTTTTGCACGGTTATATCGCATACGAATGCCTGCGTCAGGCGGAACCCGATATGACCGCCGGACACTCCTTGGGCGAATACACTGCGCTGACGGCAGCCGGCTGTCTGCGTTTTGAAGACGCGCTCCGATTAGTGGAGAAACGAGCCAACGCTATGCAGAAAGCCTGTGAACTGGAACCCTCCAGTATGGCCGTCATCCTGAAATTCGAAGACAAAATCATCGAGGAGGTCTGCGCTTCTATCACTAACGAGGTAGTCGTACCCGCTAACTACAACTCCCCACAACAACTCGTAATTTCCGGAAGTCTCAAAGGATTGGAATTAGCCGTCGAAAAGCTGAAAGAAGCTGGTGCTAAACGCATTATGATGCTCAACGTGGGAGGTGCTTTCCACTCCCCACTGATGCAAACCGCTCAAGACGAGCTGGCCGAAGCCATCGAGAAGTGCGTATTCAACACGCCAAAGTGTCCAGTATATCAAAACGTAAATGCTTCTGCCGTCACCAACCCCGATATGATTCGTCAGAACTTGGTGGCGCAACTCACCGCACCCGTACGCTGGACGCAAACGGTGCTCAATATGGTTCACGACGGAGCAGACCACTTCGTGGAGTTCGGCCCCGCTCCTACCCTCGGGAATCTCGTCAAACGCATCGTCCCCGAAATGGAACCCGAATGCTTAGGCACAGATAACGAATAGTATATGCATATACCCTCTCCCGGAAATCTTCTTACGCCAATATTTTATAACTATCACTTTTCCCAAATTATTGAATAAAAAAAAGTGTATTTTTGCACCCTCAAAAATATCAGTAAAAGAATATGACAAATAACGAAAATTTAGGCTCCAAGAAATCAGAGCAATTGCAAGAAAATGAGAACTTTGTAACGAGAATTCTTTCGTTTTTCAATAAATATCAGAACATCATTTACGGTGTCATAATTGGTGTTTTGGTTGTCATTCTTGCCATTTTGGCTTTCAACCGTTTCTATATTCAGAAGAAGAACGCTGAAGCTTCCGCACAAATCGTTCAACCCATCCATTGGTTCATTCAAGGTGACACCGCTTCCCTGAAGCTCGCGCTCGAAGGCGATGGCGAAAACGACGGATTCCTCGATATCGCTACAGGTTATAAAATCACCAAAACTGCCAACACCGCCAACTACTATGCCGGTCTGTCTTACCTCAAACTCGGTCAAAAGGAAGATGCTCTGGAATATCTCAAGAAGTTCAAAAAGAAGGAAGACGTGCTTTGGTATGCTTGTCAGGCAACTATCGGCGACCTTTACGACGAACAAGGTGACGAATCTCAGGCAATTAGCTATTACGAAAAGGCTGTGAAAGGCAACGATCCCTATTTCACCCCGATCGCACTCTTCAAATTGGGTCAGATGTATGAAAGAAAAGGTGACTGGAAAAAAGCTCTCGATGCATATCAGACCATTGAAAAAGATTTCTACGCTGAATATAACAAAATGAGTATTGCTCAATACGCTGAAAGAGCAAAATCTCAAGTGAAATAAAGATTTAATGACAGAAAAGAAGAAAAACTTATCGGAATTTACGCCTTTCGAGTTTTCTTCCGCTCATAATAAGAGAATCGGTATTGTGGTCAGCGAATGGAACGACCGCATTACCGATTCTCTTTTAAACGGCGCGAAAGAGAGCTTGATGGAGCATGGCATTAAGGCCGAAAACATCCACGTGCATTATGTCCCAGGCAGCTTCGAGCTCCCGCTGGGTGCCAAATGGATGCTCGAATACACCAACGTGGACGCCGTTATCTGCATTGGCTGCATCATCCAAGGCGAAACTCGTCATTTCGACTTCATCGCCCAAGCCGTAGCCGACGGCATTATGAATGTCGGACTGAAATTTTCCAAACCTGTGATTTTCAGTGTCTTGACTTGCAACACAATGGAGCAAGCCGAAGATCGCTCCGGCGGTAAACACGGAAATAAGGGCGTGGAAGGAGCAGTATCCGCTTTAAAAATGTTGTCTTTGTCAGAAAAAATATAACTGATTCCTTAAGCAACCCCGTTAGGGTCAAGAACTTGGTAGCGAAATGCAAACCCCGGGATCAATAACAAACAAAGAAATAATGTCAAGATGATGAATAAGCTACGAGTATGCTTCATGGGTACACCTGAATTCGCAGTCGCGACGTTAGACGCCATCCGCAAGGCTGGTCACGACGTGGTTTGCGTAGTCACTACGCCTGACAAACCCGCAGGACGTGGTCAGCAGATGCACTGTTCCGATGTAAAAAAGTATGCTTTGGAACATCAGCTACCCATCTTACAACCCGAAAAGCTGAAAGATGACGGGTTTGTGGAGGACTTACGCGACTATCGCGCGGATGTTTTCGTCGTGGTGGCTTTCCGCATGTTGCCAAAGTGCGTTTACGCGATGCCTCCATTGGGCACTTTCAACGTACATGCCTCTCTGCTTCCGCAATATCGCGGTGCTGCACCCATCCAACGCGCCATCATGAACGGGGAAACCAAAACCGGTGTGACCACCTTTCTGCTCGACGAGCACACTGATACTGGCGCTATGCTACTGCAAAAAGAGGTGGAAATCACGCACGAAGACAATGCCGGCACACTGCACGACAAATTGATGGTAGCGGGTGCCGGTATCGCCGTGGAGACTCTGCGAAAACTCTCAGAAGGGAAAGTTAACCCTAAGCCACAACCTAAAGCTAAAGTCTTGAAAACCGCTCCGAAAATTTTCAAGGACGACATGCATATTGATTGGAATAATTCCGCAGAACATATTTTCAATCATGTCCGTGGCCTCTCCCCCTACCCCTCCGCGTTTTCTTTTATCGGTTTTCGTACTCGTGAGGACGAAGAGTGGAAACCCTGCATTTTGAAAATATTTGATGTTGAAATCACAGAACGAAAAAGTCGTCTGGAACCTGGAAAAATCATACTGGATTTGGACAAAAAAATGCTTGTTTCAACAAGAAATTTCGACATTTCCATCCAAATCCTCCAAATTGAGGGCAAAAAAAGAATGAAAACAGAAGACTTTCTGTCTGGATTTAGAAAAAATAATTACACTAATTATCTGTTTTAATATATAATACTACTGTTATCGAGATATGTTGTTAACTATTATGTATTATTTATTCACAATTCGATTATAGAAGTTGTTTTTTGCAAATTTTGTTAACTTTGTAGCTCTAATTCATTTATCAACCTTTTTAAATTTTTAAAAACATGAACAAGAGCGAATTAATCAATGCAATGGCCGAAAAAGCCGGTTTAACAAAAGTTCAAGCTAAAAACGCTTTAGAAGCATTTGTTTCTGCCACCGAAGATGCTTTGAAGAAAAATGACAAGCTTTCCCTGATTGGTTTTGGTACTTTCAGCGTCGCAGAACGCAAAGCTAGAGTGGGCCACAATCCTGCTAACGGCAAAAAAATCAACATTCCTGCAAAGAAAGTTGTTAAATTCAAAGCTGGTTCCTCATTTTCAAAAATGAAATAATCGAACCTACTTTAATTGAGAAAAAAAGCCCTGTGTCAGGGCTTTTTTATTATAATAGTGTGCAATGATAAAAATTGAAGACAAGCTTTTACGAAACCAAGTCACCGATTACCTTAGACAATTTGTCACGGATGAACGTCAAGCCCGACTGACGGAAATACTGGAGAACCGGACTCGGCATATCACAGTAGTGTTGGAAGACCTATTCCAAACGCAAAATATCAGTGCAGTGTTGCGCACATGCGACTGCTATGGCATTCAGGATGTTCACGTTATCAAAAACCGGAACGAATTTGAGGTACATAAAGATATCAGTATGGGGGCCGACAAGTGGCTCAGCATCCATCAATATCCTCACAGTGAACACAATGTGAAGGACTGTATCGACCGTCTGCACGAACAAGGCTATTGGGTAGCCGCCACTTTACCCGATGAGCAAAAACTCACCATCTTTGATCTCCCTGTGGAGCGCAAAACCGCCTTTCTTTTCGGCACAGAGC
This sequence comes from uncultured Bacteroidales bacterium, assembly GCA_946409645.1. Taxonomy (GTDB): domain Bacteria; phylum Bacteroidota; class Bacteroidia; order Bacteroidales; family WCHB1-69; genus F23-D06. The sequence continues at coordinate 30,351 of CAMJXE010000013.1, read as the reverse complement.
TCACCGGTCTCTCAGATGAAGCTATCAAGTACGCCGACGGCAACGTCCTGATTCCGATGTATGGCTTTACAGAGAGCTTCAACATCTCCAATTCAGCGGCCATCATACTATCGCACTTTAGCGAAAGAATGCGTCATTCAGAGGCCAATTGGGGACTCACCCCGGATGAAAATGAGGAATTATATTTTGAATGGTTGCAAAAAAGCGTCAAAAACCCAGACGGGCTGATTGAATATTACATGAAAAACGTAAAATAAAGGCTTAGAGAGTTTTTTTCCATGCATCCCGAATCACTTTTTCGATTGATACCTCGTCAAAACCGACCTCTTTATATAGGTTCGGTATATCTCCGTGGGTGATAAATTGGTCTGGCAACGCGACATGCATCAAATGCGGACGTTTGGTTGAGGCGTATGATTTTTCGTCTCTACAGTCAAGGAATTCGGATATTTCGGAGAAGAGACCACCCTTTTCGGTACCGTCTTCCACCGTAACCCAAACGGAATATTGATTGGCCAATTCTTCCAAAGCCCTATCATCCAATGGCTTAAGGAAACGAACATCGAAGTGTGCGGGTCGAATGTCTTCGTGTTGCAGCTTTTCGATCACATGTGTTACACTATTCCCTAAAGGGCCTAACGTCAACACCAGCACCTTCTCTCCTTCACGCAACATTCTGCCCTTTCCGATAGGCAGAACTTGTGGTTCGTTATGCCAATCCGTGAGCACGCCGCGTCCTCGAGGGTATCGAATCACAAATGGAAGTCCGTGATTTTTAGCATTCTGATACGCTGTCAGCATCAGATTTCGCAGTTCGTGCTCATTTAGCGGCGATGTGATGACCAAGTCGGGAATGCAACGGAGGAACGCCAAATCGAATGCCCCTTGATGCGTAGAGCCGTCCTCTCCCACCAAACCAGCACGATCGATACAAAAAATAACAGGCAGTTTTTGCAACGCGACATCATGAATCACTTGATCGTAGCCACGCTGCAAGAATGAAGAATAGATATTGCAGAATGGGATGTAACCCTCAGTGGCTAAGCCCGCTGAAAAGGTGACGGCGTGTTGCTCAGCAATGCCCACATCGAACACGCGGTTAGGAAACACTTTGTCCATTATGGTAAGTGAACAACCCGTGGCCATTGCGGGCGTAATACCTACCACTTTTTCATCTTCACGTGCAAATTCCAAGATTGTATTACCAAAAACATCTTGATATTTAGGCGGTTGCTTTCCTACATCTGTTTTGATAATCAATCCAGTTTCAGGATCAAACTGGCCAGGGGCATGGTATTGGGTTTGGTTCTGCTCAGCTACTTCAAGACCCTTACCCTTCACCGTAAGCACATGGAACAGCTTTAGTCCTGGTAAAGACTTGAGACCTTTCAACATCTTGACCATGTAAATCACATCGTGCCCGTCGGCGGGGCCGAAATAGCGGTATCCGAGACTTTGAAACCAGTTACTGCCTCCAAAAAGCCAACCCTTGACGGAATTGCCCATTTTGCTAAAGAAATTGGTGACACGGTTGGGGTGGTTAGTCCTGAACGTAAAGAAGTTCCACATACGACTTTTGAGTCTATTATATGCGGGGGAAGCAGTGATGGAGAGCAAGTATTTGCTCATGGCACCCGTGCTTTGATCGATGGATATCTTGTTATCGTTTAGAATCACCAACATATTCACATCGCGGTAGGGAGCTTGGTTCATCGCTTCGAATGCCATGCCGCCACCAATTGCGCCATCTCCAATGACAGCAATATGGTTCCTCTTCATATTGCCGTCCATCTTGGCAGCTACGGCCATGCCCAAGGCGGCAGAGATGGAGGTAGAAGAATGCCCCGTGCCGAACGCGTCGAATTCGCTCTCTTCACGTCGCGGAAAACCGCTTATGCCCCCATATCGTCGATTGGTGGAGAATTGGTCCTTTCTACCCGTCAGAATCTTATGGCAGTAGGCCTGATGTCCCACGTCCCAAATCAACTTATCATTCGGAGTATCAAACACATAGTGAATGGCCACCGTCAACTCTATCACACCTAAACTGGAGCCGAGATGTCCAGGATGTTTAGCCGTCTGCTCAATAATGAATTGACGCAACTCTTCACAAAGTTGTGGCAATTCCTGGACCGACAATTTTCGAAGGTCTTCAACAGACTGGATTTTCGACAAGAGATTTTCTTTCATTTTTTAGAAACACTTTGATAAAAATCCACAATTTTCTGAGCGATAACCGCATTATTATGATTCACAGAGATATAATGCTGAGCATTTTCACTGATTATGGAACAGAGATCCGGCATGGCTACACATTTGTTGATGACAGCCACAAACTCTTCGGGAGTGTTGGCGATAAAAAGATGCTTACCATCTTGAACATCAAGGCCTTCCGCGCCTATGGAGGTGGTGATGACCACCCGTCCGAGTGCCATGGCCTCCACTATTTTGATGCGAATTCCGCTACCCGAAAGCAAGGGCACCACCATAATGTCATAGTCCATCATGAACTCGTTGGCGTTCGGAACGGCTCCCAACACCTCAACATTGGGATCCTGACGTTGTTTCAGACGTTCTGGAATGTCATGACCTGCTAAAGTGAAGGTCAATTCCGGATGTGCCGTATGGATTTCCGGCCACACCTCATCCAAAAACCACTCAATTCCTTCCACGTTAGGCGACCAATTCATGCTGCCAAGATGGCACAGCGAAGGCTGATCCGTGGCAATGTAATCGTCATCCTCCATATCATAATTATCGACATCAATACCAAAAGGAATAACCACGCCGGGCACATCGGGTGCAGTATCGTGGAAATAGTGGAAATCGGGCTCTGAAATAGACATATAACCATCTACCTCATGCAAAATTTTACGTTCAACACGCCGTAGCTGATGCGCGTTGACACGATACGCCAGCTTCATAAAAGGATTTCGCTCATTTTCCGACAATCTCGCCCAAATTTGATGTTCAATATTGTGCAGTCGCATCAAAATTTTCGCTTTTGAGTGCTTTCTGATTAGTGGTATATAGGGAGCCATATAAATAGATTCTATATGAACGATGTCAAAATCTTCCTTTTTGAGCACTTCTACCAATTTAGCGACCATATTTTTATGATAAAAACGGCTGATTTGGTAAGAATTTCCAGTAAACAGGGTCTTAAGAGCTTCGATTTTATGTGGAGTAGTGTCAATAAATACCGACTCGAAACGTGTTTTCTTCAAGTATGATTGGGAAAATGCAGAGATGACAAACGGATGCTTCGGTGTCGCTACAGCAAGTACCTTCACATCCATATCGCTATTCAACAGGCATTGTGTGATGTTGTGAATTGCGATACAGCCTCCGTCAATCGTGGGCAAAGGGGTTTTATGACAAAGTTGAAGAATCTTCATGTCTTTTTTTGGAAAATAGTTTTATATGTTTGATTTTATCCATCCATTTGGCGTAAGTGTCGGGCGACAGCACAGCAGTATCCATAGTAGCATGGTAAGTAAGGAATAGACAGAGTGGCAGCAAGATAAAGGAAGAGAGCCATGTACCAAACCATACGGGCAGGGTGCTGCCTTTTGCAATTTTCTCCCCAATGACCGACAAGGCGAAGTAGATGACGAAAAACACGACCGTCAGCACTAACGGGATGGCGATGCCTCCTTTCCGGATGATAGAGCCAAGCGGTGCTCCGATAAAAAAGAAGAGGAGACAAGCCACAGCCAAACGGTATTTTCGCTGAAGCTCTATCTGAAAATTCCACATATTACTGGTACGATAGGTAGCATCCATGTAGTTGAACTGCATGGAATAAATATATGAACGGGAAGTGTTCTCTGCATGGTTCAGCACTCGATTTTGCATCTCGTGATTGAGCTTCGAAATGTCCAATGGGCGCGACTTTTCCTGAGATTTGAACTGCTCATTATTTCTCACAAAAGTGTTATAAAAATAGAGATTGCTGAAAAACACATTGGCGGTGTTGTCCTCTATTTCGCGGATTTGCACCTTCATACTGTCAATCTGATCGCTCAACTGCTTGTTAGTCATTGCGGAAGAATGGCCTTCGAAAAGTTGAGCATCTACCTGATTCAGTGAAAAATCGGACATGTCGAAACGTTTGTATTGTTTATCGAAAGTAGCACGCATCAGAGGTAGTTGCACTCGTTTGCCCCGACTTACTCCCATCGAGGAAGTCTCATCCCAATAGGAACCCTTATTCAACGTAAATAGCAGATAGTGTTTGTCTTCCGTAACCGTCATCGTGCCTGATTCCGCGTATGTCACACAAGTATTGCCTTGTCGTTTGGAGTGGTCGTAAATGAGAACATCCTTCACCGTTTCGCCGTCTGGCATCTTCTTACCCACTAATATGGAATAGTTGTCGAAACCATCGTAGAAGACACCTTCTTCAATATTGAGAGCGGGTTTCTGTTCTTGAATATCATACAGTAACATCCTAAGTTTCAGTGTAGCTCGCGGGATTACTTGATCCGAAACGAGAAACGAAACGATGGTGATCAGTACGGTCAAGAAAGCCAGCGGAGTCATCATCTTGCGAGTAGAGATTCCTGCCGACTTGAGGGCGACAATTTCGTAACGTTCGCCCATATTGCCGAACGTCATCAGCGAAGCCAACATCACCGCCAACGGAAATGCCATAGAAGAGAGAGAAACTGCTGCATAGAACAGCAGTTTCAGCATCACGGTCAGTTCCAATCCTTTGCCCACAAGCTCATCCACCCATTTCCACACGAACTGCATCAGCAGCACAAACAAGGCCACAAAGAAGGTCAGGAAAAAGGGACCCAAAAAGTTCCGGCAAAGGTATCTATTAACGATTTTCACAGGAAAAATTATTAGTAATCTCCCAATGTTTCAGGGAGTTGCGCTAAAGCAGCAGCCGCTTGCTCATCGTTAGGAGGCGTGCCATGCCATTTATGAGTGCCCATCATGAAATCGACACCTTGACCCATCTCCGTCTTCATTAAAATGACGATGGGCTTTTGATTTCCAGAAAGCGTCTTCGCTAATTTCAAAGTTTGCAGACAGCTCTTGATGTCGTTGCCATTCATTTCGAGCACCAGCCATTGGAAAGCCTCGAACTTTGCACGAAGATTGCCAAGATTCATGACCGCATCCGTGCTTCCGTCAATCTGTTTCTTGTTATAGTCAACCGTAACAATCAGGTTGTCAACATGTTTTGCACCTGCAAACATAATAGCCTCCCAGTTTTGTCCCTCTTCTAACTCACCATCGCCTGTAAGAGTATAAACGATGTGCTTGTCTTGGTTGGCCTTCTTTGCCAAAGCTGCACCGAGAGAAACGGAAAGACCTTGACCAAGGGAGCCTGAAGCAATGCGGATACCAGGAAGCCCCTCCACGGGTGTGGGGTGACCTTGCAGGCGAGTACCCAATTTACGGAAGGTAGCCAGCTCCGACACAGGGAAGTAGCCTCTACGTGCCATCACGCTGTAAAGCACCGGGCTGATGTGACCGTTGGAGAGGAAGAACATATCCTCGCCATTGCCATCAATGGTGAAATGTTCGGGATCGACCTCCATTACGTCAAAATAAAGGGTCGTCAAAAAATCAGCACAACCTAAAGAACCGCCCGGATGCCCAGACTTTGCCCCGTGAACCATGCGGATAATATCTCTGCGCACTTGCGCCGCAACTTCTTGTAACTTATTAATTTCCATAATGATATATTATTTCCTATATATAATATCTATCAAATTGTTCTTCTTTATTGTCCTCCTTTGAAACTTGCGGCAAAGATACATTTTTATTGTGAACGTTTTTTTGTATTTTTGCCGTTCAAAAGAAAAACTTTGTCTATGAAAAAGATTTATATCCCTGTCCTGTTGATTGGCCTGTTAGTGATGGCCGTTTCTTGTCAAAAGAAAAAAACATTTACCGAAAACCCTAACATGACCTACCGCACATTAGGTAGTACTGGCATCCGAGTGGGCGAAATCGGCATCGGTTGCGGTGCATTTGGCAAGATGGACACCGCCGAGTCGCGCAAACTGCTCGGTTATGCCATGGATAACGGTGTGAACTACATCGACATCTACGACGCAGACCCCAAAGTGCGCAGCAATATCGGCTACGCATTGAAAGGTCGCCGCGACGAAATGGTCATCCAAGGACACATAGGATGTTGGTGGAACGGCACAAGCTACGAACGCACACGTGATGTGGACAAGTGCATGATTGGCTTCAACGATCTGCTGGAACGACTTGGTACTGACCATATTGAGGTAGGTATGATACACATCATCGACAATATGGATGAGTGGAACGAACTGGAAAGCAGTCCATATCTCGAATACGTTAAGAGTCTGAAAAAAGAGGGTAAGATTGAACATATCGGCATTAGCAGTCACAACGCGGAAGTGGCTTTGAAGGCTGCCAAGAGCGGGCTTTTCGAGGTCATCATGTTTAGCTTGAACCCCGTTTTCGATAGAATACAGGCGGGCGCGAATCTTTGGGATTCAACCACTTACCAGCATTTGTTACCTGGCATTGACCCCGTGCGCGTGGAGCTATACGATTATTGTGCGCAGCACAACATCGCCATCACGGTGATGAAGGTGTTCGGTGGTGGTGGCCGACTGCTTGACGAAAAAGCTTCCCCGCTGAAATTCGCGTTGACACCTGCACAGTGCATCGCATACTCCTTGGCGAAACCTTGCGTAGCCGTGGCCATTTGCGGGGCCGACAATATCGAAGAGCTGGAGGCTGACTTACACTACGTTAAGGCAACCGATGAAGAAAAAGATTTCAATACCGCGCTTAACAAAGGTGCGGCAAAGGCTGATGGCAAAGGTACAGGTTGTACCTACTGCAAACACTGCGCACCCTGTCCCGTGGGCATCGACATCGCTGCTGTGAACGAACTGTTGGACGAAGTCCAGTTGAACGGAGGAATCGTAACAGACGAAATATCAACAAAATACAAAAAATTGGAATACCATGCCAGTGACTGCGTCGGCTGCGGTCAATGCGAGGATCGATGTCCCTTCGGAGTTCCCGTCCGCGACAAAATGGAAGCGGCACAGGAGGTGTTTGGATATTAAGGGAGATATTTCAACTTTTTCTGCTCGAAGACATCGTAGTTCATAAACAAATGCTTGATATCATACCCTGCATTCACGAACTTCAGCAACACTCGGTCAAGCAGGCATGTTCATTATTTTTCTATTGACAGGTGTCTTTTGCCTTTACGGATGTTCTACATGGCATCATGGGCAGACACCTTTCCTTCAACTTTGTGACGAGAAAGAATGACTAAACAAATGTAAAAGGGCGCAACCCAACGGTCACGCCCTTGAATGTACATTATGAATAGTGAATAAGAATGGGTCAATCAAAGTGGCGACAAACGAAACATAACGAAAAAATGCTAATTTTTCTCATTTTCCTATTTGTTTAATTGTCAATAATTTCATCTTTTTGCACAACATGAAAAGAAAGTGGAGCTGTCATTCAGCAGCATCCTAAGAGTAGGGCCTAGACTTCCCCGTTAGTAAGATACTGAAGAACAAGCCCCACCTATTTGGCAATAAATACTCATAGGCAAGCTTGATTCTCGATATCCGTACTAACGTCTGTGAATGGTCTAGGTTCACTCTTTCGGATAAGCGAAAAATCGCTTTCTTTTCAATAAAAAAACCGTTGCTCTGACTTAGCAGAACAACGGTGCAAAAATAGTCAATATTTTTTATATGATTATGCTTTGGAATGAAAAAAAGTGCTTTGTTTAGTAATACAGTAAGGTATGGGATTCATGTAATGTCGTGTGGCAAGCATTCCCTCTTTCGGAGGAGTGCTTCACACGAAGTCACTACTTCACCACTCGCTCTGCATTTTGCGCGATGAAACTTTTCCAGTTCGTGACTTTCGTTTTACCAAAGACGACCTTCTGTTGCAAATGGTGACAAACAGCAACAGCCAATGCGTCCGTGGCATCTAAAAACTCAACATGTTGTGAGATAGGATACATCCGGCATAGCATGTCGGAAACTTGTTCCTTGGCAGCGTTGCCATTTCCGGTAATGGCCTGCTTGATTTTGCGCGGCGAGTACTCATAGACCTCCATACCCGCGTGCAAGCACGCGGCAATAACCACTCCCTGTGCCCTTCCCAACTTCAGCATCGACTGCACGTTCTTGCCGTAAAAAGGAGCCTCAATAGCCAAGATATTAGGATGATACTGCTCAATCAGTCCATTGATGCGCTCGTATATGTACTTCAGCTTGGCATACGCATCCGACATCTTCGTCATCTGCAATACGCTGAGCACCTCCACATTGGATTTGTTCAGTTCGGTCTCCAACAAAGCATAACCCATGATATTGGTACCCGGGTCCACCCCCAAAATCCTATGTTTTATCGATTGGTCATCCATGATTCTTGATTTTATGCTGCCGGTCATCAACCTAAATCATTAGCTGTTATTTCTGAAAAAAGAGACTGTTCTTTCCGTAATCAATGACAGCCTTGTGATTCACACAAAAGTCATTTCCCAAAATCATCTGCACAGGCTTCTGTTTCAATGTTTGATACGCGGTATTGATGTGCGTGAAATCAATTACCGCAACATTTTCCAGAAGATTCTTGCGAAAACGGCCAAGTTTGAAATCAGGTAGATCCGCCACCAGGACTTCAAAACCAGAGCCACCAATTCCAGCATTCACGCCCTCGTTTGCCTCCATCTGCAATTCCGGAAGCATCTGATCTACAAAATGTTTATCAACACAACTATGCGATGCACCAGTGTCTAACACAATACGGATTTTCTTACCCGCCACCGAACCGTTCAGCAGCGTATGGTAGTCACCTTTTTCTAATTCTATTACTTTTAACGAAGATTTATACATTGTCTTATCTACAGAGCTCTTGTCTCGAATGGGGATGCTCTAAGAAGTTGTTCGTATTACAGCCAGTGCTTTTTGATGAAGAACACAAGAAGCACCACTGATATCAGCAAGCAAATTCCAATCACATAGAGGAATGCAAAGGGAGAATTCGCCAATGGAAGGCCGACGTTCATACCGTAAAGTCCTGATATAAAGGTCAAAGGCAGTATTATTGTGGAGATAATCGTGAGCATGCGCATGATCTCGTTGGTCTTATTGGCCTGCAACGAATCGAATGTGCTCGACAAGCCTGCAACCAATTCGCCGTAGTCATCAACCATATCCCACATCTTCTGGTAGAAGTCCAAAATATTGCCCCAATATTCTTCCATGTCGTCGGCGAACCCTTTCACCTCACCGCTCTCAAACATCTTAAACAGACGGAGTTGAGGCTTGAACATGGTGTTCATCTGGATGATATTTTTGCGAATAATGGAAATCTGCTCAATGATTTTCTCAGCTCTGCTGCTAAACAGCTCACGGCTGATGAAATCAATCTGCGTGCCGAGTCGCTCCACAATCAGGAACGTCTCCTTCATCATTCTATATAATATGTGGTAGAGCATAGCATCTGAGGTGCCGCTGATTTCGTCTTCGTCCTCCGGTTCCGGGTCAATTTTCTTCAAATTGAAGAGATCTTGCACCACATAATGAGAATTTCCAACGGTGATCAGGTAATCTTGCCCCCAGAAAATCTTGGTTTCCTCGGTTTTCACCAAACTCGTGCGCTGATCCAGCAAGGGAAAATGCAAGACCAAGAAGAAATAGTCGTCGTAAATATCGATTTTGGGACGTTGCACAAAGCTTGAACAGTCTTCTATATCCAAAGGGTGGAAATGGAAGTTATCTCGTAAGAAATCCAAATCTTCAACGGTCGGGTTGGTGATGTGATGCCACTTGTATGCACCGAAATTAATGGTGTCAACCATAGATAACCTCCTTTCTTTTAATGGATTAGAAACAATTTACTACATCTTTGCGCAAAAATTTTTTAGCCTGCAAAGATACATTTTTTTTAGCGTGAGTTTCGGAAAAAACCCACACTTTACGATGTGTTGAAAAAAATGTATTTTTGCCACCGTTTATATTCCATGTATCAAAAAAAGATAAGATTATGAGAAAGAATGTTTTAAAAACCATCGTATTAATCAGTGTCGCAGTTCTTTGCGGCTTTGGCACCCTCTCCGCTCAGGAGCAGCAAAACAAAAAAATCGCATACAATTTCATCAATGAATATGGCTTTTTCATCGGCAAGAACGTGGGTTGGACAGGCGTATTCGTCAATGGCATCGCTATCAAGCAGAACGACGTCGTTGGTCTCGGTATTGGTTACGGTTTAAACACGGCTTCATACCAAGAAGTTCCCATTTTCCTCAACTACCGTCACTATTTCGACAGAGGCAAAACGCTGAAACCCCTCATTAACGTGGCAGCAGGTATAGGTCTGCATTTTTGGAATGAAGAGGTTGGCGAGCCAGTGTTCGATCCGCATGGCCATGTCAGCTATTATGATTATTATGAGGTTGGAAATCACGGCGTAGGTCTCTATGCCACCATCTCCGGGGGGTTCCGCGTGAAGGCACTCTCCTTCACTGGCGGGTTCTTCTTCAGAACTTTCCCTAACAATCCAGGGTTCAACGGTGGTATCGAAGCTAAAATCGGTTACACCTTCTAATGGTTCGACTGCACGGATATCTTTTCGTGAACCAACACTTTATAGATCCCCTCCCAATAGCCGAATCCGTAACTGCAATGGATGGCGGCGAACACCACGGGCATCCAAAACAAGTCGGGACAACGATGCGTGCACCGAAGCCCTGCAACAAGTCCCAATAAAATGTAAAGTATTAATACTGAAAGATATATATACATTATAAAAGAGCTGAAAATGCTGAGCAACCCTCCGATGACAAGTCCTGCCAAGAACAACGGCGGAAAAAATTGTCGGAGGGTTGTTGGTTTACGTAACTTTTTATTTACCAGCGGCTTGAAAAGTCCATACTGGTAAAACATCTTCGCGGTTTTTCCGATAGTGTCGCGAGCGAAGTAATCAATTACCACCTGTGGCAATAGCAAAATCTTACCTCCGTTTTGGATAATCCTTCCGTTGAACTCATCGTCTTGATTACGTACCAATTCTTCATCAAAATAGCCGATTTTGTCGAAAAGTTCGCGATGAAAACAACCAAAAGGCACCGTATCGACCCATTTTTCTCGATCTACCCCGACGCGAAAAAGCGAGTTGCCCATACCGAACGAGGAACTCATGGCATGTGCAATGGCCCGACAAATAGGCTTGTCCTTAGCAGGCAAAGTATTACAAACACCCCCGACATTGTTCGCAACACTGCTTCGCAACTTGTTGACTAACACTGAAAAATAGTTTGTTGGATACTTGGAATGTGCGTCCAACCGTACAATGACATCCCCTTTCGAGGCACGAATTCCTCTGTTCAACGCCACTGGTGCAGTGTGCATCGGATTGTCTAACAATCGAATAAAAGGATAGCGTTGACTGTAGGATTCAACAATTTCGCGCGTGCGGTCGGTACTCATGCCATCGACAAACAGCACCTCCATCTCCTCTTGCGTAAAATCTTGTGAAACAATGGATTGAATGCACTCCTCTATGTGGCTTTCTTCGTTATATATAGGACAAACAATCGAAATCATAATGATTGGACTTTTGACTTATGACGTTTTGCGTATGATTTGGGAATATAGGGTCCTGTATTTTTGAGCAATGGATGACCATCGAAACGAGTCGAAAGTACTATCAGGAAGTGTTTCATAAGCATCAGATTGACTGAGTAATCTTTTGATTTTTTCTGATATATCATTATTGTTCAAAGGGTTAACACTTTCGCCAATATGCTCGGAGAACATACCGTCAATAGCTTCGCCTTGACTCCATATCACCGACAGTCCTTGTGACAAGGCTTCAATATATACCAACCCGAAAGTTTCTGATTTCGAAGGCATTACAAAGATACTGTTAGCTCGGTAGAGTTTTCTCATCTCTTCCAAATCAGTGATTTTGCCGTGGTAGGTAATCCACTCGGCATTCTCCTTCATTAGTAACAGAACTTGTTTCTCATTATCGCCGCCATCACCTGCCACATCGAAGTGCAAATCAGGAAATTGGCTGCGCAGCGACTGTAACACATGAATCAGTCTGGGCAGGTTTTTATTACGATTGAATATACCCGCATACATCAAATTGTGCGGGTGCTCTATGTTTCTTTGAGTATTTAAATTATTAAACCAGAAATCATTAATACCATTAGGTACTACCTCGGATTTTTGTTCAACTTCCGCTTTCATACCCAACAAAGATGGGTGCTTGAGTAGTCGTTCGTGCAGTGCCGGCGCGATAAAAATAACTTTTTCGGCAGACCCCATGACACCACGATGCACCCACCAAAGATGCGGCATATAGCGCAAGAAAGCATTCACATCGCAATTGCGCACCGCCACGATGTAGGGAATGCCGTACTTCTGATGCAATATCATGGCTACCATACCGTCGCTGAACAACGTCGTAGCATGACAACAAGAAATTTTGCTTAAATCGACCGTTTTCTCAATTTCGCGAACGATGCGATCGATTTTATGGAAGAAAAAGAGTTTGTGTAACGGTTTCAGAATATGGGCGTAGATAAAAGTGGTGTTCTCACTTTCAAATGTATGATTCTCAGGGGTTTGCTTATGAACGGGCGAAAATACCACTTGCGTAACACCTTGTTGATCCAATTCTCGATACAAATTTGAATGTACTTTGCTGTAAAACAAATCGTTACAAATATGCAACACCTTATCAGGAGCTCCTTCTTGGGGGGGAGATGTAACCAAATCGAGTCGCAATGAAAAGCCCAACAGCAGGAAAGCAAGCAATTGCACCAAACCCGGACCATAAGGGAAGTTGGGTTCCGCAAAGCTGATGATCAACGGTACGCAGCAAACCACCCAACCCACCTGGCGAATGTGCGATTTTCTTGTTTTGAAAATTTCAATTAACGCACTGATACCAAAGTAGATATAAAAAAACAACAACGGTAAGGAGAAAAAACTGTAACGAGCTAAGCGCAACAGTGGGTAATTATGTATGAACGGAATTTTCATCGGATTGCGCAACTCTTCCATGGAATGATGGTGCATGATGATGTCAATACCTTTCTGGTTGCGCTCCCATCGACGGGTGGTGATATCATCTATGCCAGTACCCGTTTTGCCTCCGTGCATAAAGGTGTTCAGTTCGTCACTGATAAAACCCGTATAGATGATTACACCAATGAGAATGAAGCCGATAATAGTCAGCACCGCCTTCGCATTCCACTTGCAGTGAAAATCAGCTTCCTTGGCTGTAATAAGCAAAAAACTGGCTATCAATGCGAAACAATCTGCTCGAGCGCGAATAAGGACAATACAGAGCAACGCCAAAAAGCTAACCACAAAGAAAGGAAGACGTTCTTCTTTGAGTTTCATTCCGAAGTAGAAACAGGCGGTTGCCCCAATGGCAACCATCGCACCCACTTGGTTTTTACCTTCGTCAAACATATAATGCTCAGGCACATACAATCCACCTGCATAGTAAAGACAATTGCAAATCGTGACCGCAATCATCAATATCGTATAAGCGTAACTCACATTCGCCCAATCGCGCGCTCTCCAGTCTAATCCGGCACCGATACAAAGCATCAGCATAGCCGTGACCAGTTGGGAAATGTCTTCCGTTCGCACTGATATCAGCAAGAATAATAGCAACATACAGGCAACGGTAAGGATAAGCAACCGCACAAAACGCATCGATAAGGTGCGCGTCAGCGAGAAGGTCAGCACGAACGCCACCGCCGTCATGGCCATAATGGCATAGCGCATGATATAGTAAATGGGTGTCAGATATATCCACGGAAGAAACATAATCGTGGAAAGGCACAATATCGTGGCTACCAGTGTTTTGGCAATTTTTTGTTTTTGCATTCTTATTGTTAGTTTAAGGGTTAGGGACTAAAGTCTTTATTTTAAGTCAGGCAACTGCACCATGCTGCCGAAAAGCAGATCGCTCTCGGGGAGTCGTCCATAGTCGAATCCTCCTCCAGGAGTGAAGGTGAGTTCCCCGAAGTAAGGTTTTCCTTGTTCGAGGTAGAAATCGGCACGTACAAACGGGAACGGCTTGGAGAGCGTTTCAGCATATTCGAACAGTTGATCCATACCTTTGGGTTTAGGGATAGTGAATCCTTCTGGGGCCGCTTTCCCTTGACGGTTAAGACGTTGCAACTGCCAAGCACGGTCGAAGAAGTAGAATGCTGGCTTCTGTCCTTCCTCGCGACCTATGCAACACAACACATATTTCGCCACCCCATTAAAGCAGTAGAACTTATAATCTACGGGCGAATTCCCATGCTCCGACTCGATAAATTTCTCACAAATCAGCACTTTCTCTGCAATATCGTACTGCGGTTCAGCCGCTAACAGATGAAATTTTAGTTTCCCGAAACGCTTCAGGTCGCGCAAGGCAGCCAATTTGTCCAACTTTTGTTTATCAAGACAAACCACATTGCCGCCGTTTCCAAAGTTCCATTTCAGCACAAATTTGTTGGGAAATGCATCCCAATCGATCTCTTCAGGATGGTGATAGGTAGTGATTATTTCTGTCAAGATATGTTCTAAACCATTGTTTTTTACATAATTACGAACTTGCCATTTGTCGGCGCATTGTTTCACCAAAGCATTATCCTTGTAATAATGCAACTTCATCCATTGAATCTTTTCGTCCAACGTCTGGGGATTTTGCAAATCTGGTTTGCGATGATGACAAAGCCTGAACAGAGTGTTAATCGTCCATTTTGGGGAAATTGTCGTCATTAAGTAACGAAACCATATATTTGGTGTAGATCTTAAATCCATAAGCTTTATTTTCGATGAATGATTTTAGCAAAAATGGCCAAATAAGTATTTAACTCCTCCATCTTCAATAGTTTAGCAATCAGAATATATAATCCAAGATAGAGAACGATTTGGATCAGCATAGTGAGATATATGTGGCAGGGTAGAATGAACCCAAGCACATACGTCAGGGCTCCGACGATGAGCGCGAGTATCAATATAGATCCAAAATCACCTAACTGCCTGAAAATTCCATAGTTAATCAGCTTTTTATTAACTAACGCATTGATAATAAAGCTGATATAAGCTACGCACGCCACCGCCCACAAAAGCCCGTAAATACCGAACCGCATACCAATCAATATCAACGCAATGCCGATCATACGTTTGATAATTTGAATGACAAAGTATATTTTTCCTTTTCCTAACGATTTGATTACATTGGTATTAAGCGTATTAACAGTATATATCAAACCGGATATGCAAAGGATTTGAAAATAGGGGGCGGACGGTTCCCACTTGCTACCATAAAGCAAGCATATCAGAGGTTGTGCAACAATCATGAGCAGAATCATCAACGGGAAATTAAGAAATGTAAGTGCTTTGGTACTCGTTCGCACGCCTGCCAGAAGTCGGTCGAGGTCATCTTGTAGGGATGCAAATGCCGGAAAAGTGACATCATTAACAATAGATGAGAGTCCCGTAACTGGGATCTCTTCCAACTTTTTGGCTTGGGAAAAGTATCCTAAGTCACCAGCTGAGAAGCGTTTACCGATAATCAGCCCTTGTAAGTTAGTATATAGCGTTTCCGCCAACGATGAAAGTAGCATCAACCCGCCGAAACTGAAAAGCGTTTTAAGTGAGGAGAAACTGAACTCCCAAGAGGGTCGCCAAGTGCTCATCTTCCACAATAACAGAACATTCACGATGGAGGCTAATATGGCAGAAGCCACCAAGCTCCAGGGTCCGTAACCACGCAGTGCCAACGGAATGGCGATGAGCGTCCCCGCCAATGCCGCCGCCATATTTCGAATGGCTAAAGCCTTGAAATTCATCTGTTTCTGCAATTGAGTGTATTGCACAATGGAGAACGATTGAATGAGAAGGACCAGACTTTGCACCCTGAGCAGAGGTTTCACCAAAGGCAACGCATAATAATCGGCGATGAAAGGCGCACTAAGATACAATATAATGTAGAAAAGCACTGCCACAACCAAATTCCAGTAGAAAACGGTCGAGTAATCGCAATGATCGGGATTTTTCTTTTGTACTAGAGCAGCACCTAATCCGCCTTGTATGAAGATGTTGGAAACAGCGAGAAAGATGGCAAGCATGGCGATGGCACCGAAATCTTCCGGCATGAGGAGTCGGGCGAGCACGAGATTGGTCAGGAAGTTGATGGTCAGCGTCCCCACTTTCCCAACGGCACCCCATATCATGCCAGAAACTGTTTTGTCTTTCAGATTGTCTCCCATTAGTGTCATTTTTCGATGGCGGTGCAAATGTCTTCCTTTGTAACTTGCTCTTTACCTAATAGATATTGGATAGTACGGGCTTCTCTACGTAAATCTTTTTGCAAAAGAGAACTTGTAAGGGTGATGATGGCATCGGCAATAGACGTGTCGGTACCGACTGCTTTGCCCAACGAAGAGAAGAGTCCCAACCCAACGGGAACATCTTCATTCAGATAGCGATGGTTCACCATCGCCGGTCCCTTGTTGGCAGCATTGGAGAACGAGCGAAACACCTCCATGGCATCCTTATTTAAATCACTTTCATTCCGCCACTTAGCGGCGTCAAAGTAATTAAGAGGCTCACATCCGAAGGTTTCCAGCAGACTGTTTTTCTGCCTGTCGAAGTCGTGGATGACCTTCAATATCGATGGTGTGAATGCCTCCTTGTACATCCAAAACTCTCCGCGACTGTGTTCGATGCGAGCTGCCGAAAAGAGCATTCCGATAGGATGCACAATCATATTCGGGTTGTGCATCGCCGATTCCAGAATGTGCTGTCGCAGATAACGTGTGTTCTCAAACAGCGATGTGAAAAGACTCAACACCCGCTCCGATTGCGACACCGGAAGCACTGAAATGGCATTGCGTGGATTGTAAAACGTGATGCGGACATACAAATCCATGATGCGTCCGTTGTAAGCCGTGGTTTCCCACTCACTATAGACGACGTTTTTGAGAATATATTTTTTGAAAATCAGGCTACCCATATACCCTGGAATCAGCACAATCAACTGATTATCTTTTACATAAGGCGCAATCAACTTCGCCACGTCTTCGTGACAAAGTGTGGTGGTCATCACCATGATAATGTCTGCAAAAGAAACTGCTTTCTCTACATCGCGGGTGATGAAGGCTGGCTTCGCGAAAAACATGCGGCCATGGTTGGTCTCATCCTTCACGTTGAAGCCTTCTTCCTGTTGCATCAACTCGAAAAATTTGCCATTGGCTGCGCTTGAAGTCTTCAACAATGCAACCTCTACATTCTGTTCGATCAGCTTCGCAGCATGAACCAAACCAGAATTTCCGCATCCGATGATGGTGATTCTCATAAGACTGTCAAACTAAATAACAATAAATCAATTATTTACAAAAATAATCTATATCCGAAATAAAACAACAAAAATAAGAATTTTCACATTTACTTCAACATTTTAACAATTATTAAGACTTCCAAATACTAATTTAGGAGTTTTTACGTTTTTACTCACTTTCAAGATTAAAATTGTATCTTTGCAGGTTTTAAAAAATATCGTTTTATAGAGAGAGTTTTTATTCATGAGCAAGCAAAAAAACAGAAAGTTGAGTCCCGACAAAGTGGGTTTCCATATATTAATGGCCATAGGAGTGACCGTGGTTATTTTTTCGCTTATCATTCTGTTTCTCAGGCTATTCACACGTCACGGTCACGAAATTGAGATGCCTTCATACACTGGTAGATCAGCAGAAGAACTCACTCAGAATGGTCGGAGCGAGGGCTTCATATTCGTGGTGAACGATGAACTGTATGAGAACAACGCAACCCCCGGCACTGTCCTAAAACAAAACCCTTTGCCTGGCGAAAAGGTGAAACACGGACGAAAAGTCTATCTTACCGTTGCCGCTGCCGAACCACCCACTATCAACATGTTAGAGCTGCGCGACCTCTCCTTGCGTCAAGCCCAAATCATGATTGAATCTCAAGGTCTTGTGCTGGATCGCATCATTGAAAAGCCCAGTCCTTACGAAAATGTTGTGCTGGAAGTGCTTTACCGTGGGCACTCCATTGCCTCTGGAACACCCATCAAGCAAGGTGAGAGAATCACACTTGTGGTAGGCAAAAACATCGGAGACCTTCCCGACAGCACGGAAACCGTCACTTCTGAAAATCAATTGTAACCATATTAACAAAAAATAATCCTATGAATTACAGACTGAAAATCAGCACTTTATTCTTTATTCTAATTCCTTTTTTGGGCATTTCACAAGAGATGCTCACGGGCACCGTACAAAATCCTGTCATCGTGAAAGCGGCGAAGAAGTGGGTGCCCAAACGTAGTGATGCAGC
This sequence comes from uncultured Bacteroidales bacterium, assembly GCA_946409645.1. GTDB lineage: Bacteria > Bacteroidota > Bacteroidia > Bacteroidales > WCHB1-69 > F23-D06. The sequence goes on along the minus strand of CAMJXE010000013.1, from coordinate 11,986 downwards.
ACTGCACCTGCCTTTTGTGGATGATTTTTCCAATTACTCTGGCTACCCAGATCCTCAACTATGGGGTGATCGGCAGGGGTTTGTCAACACGGGATTTGCCGTGTTGCCGCCCAGCATTGGTGTCGTTACACTTGACGCATTGGATGAATACGGAAAGGTGTACGCTCACGCTGAACGAGTTCCATTCCCCGCCGACACGCTCACATCACGTCCTATCCGACTGGACAGTAACTTCGTACAACACAGGCCAATGCAGGTGTCCGACTCTATCTATTTCAGTTTCTACTATCAGCCTGCCGGAGCCAGCAGAGACCCGGAGGCCGGTGGTTGGGAAATTGTCGGCGATGCGCCCGAACATCCCGACAAACTGATACTGGAGTTCGGCTATGCCACCGGAAACATCGTTTTCTCAGGATTCGTCTATGGCGAATACATCATTGAAGAAGGACAATATTATTCCATAGGTGACTCTATCGAAAACCCCTTTATACCAGGAACTTACTATGTATTCGAAAGCGACGCCTACGCTGGGGAAACCATAATGATACCTGTGGATTCGATTTTTAAAGATGAGTATGTATGGAATCAGGTTTGGTCGTCATTCGGTTGCAACGTAAGCGATTGGTTAGCAGAAAATCCGTTGAATTACTTCAAACAAGTGATGATTCCCATCACTGACAGTCAGTATTTCCGCAACAATTTCCAATTTCGCTTCCGCAATTACGCCAGTCTGGACATCGATCCCTGGACCCAAGGCAATATCGTGGGTTGGTCGAGCAACTGCGACCAATGGAATATTGATTATGTTCGTTTAGACCTCAACCGCCGGATTAATGACCTTTACCCTAACGATGTCGCTTATGTAACCCCTTCCATATCAACACTGAAGGAGTATCAAGCAATGCCTTGGAATCAGTATCGGCCATCCGATATGATTTCGAATTTTCAAAACGATTTAAGCAACTTGTCCAACTCCCCTAAAAACACGAGTTACACGTTCAATATCGTGAAGAATCACAGTCAGACCATCTATGTCTCCCCCCTGAACAACGAAAATGCGCAACCTTACTACCCCAACCACGGACTTCACAATTCTCCATATCACGTATTCCCCCTATTGGAAATGGAGTATGAATATGACGGCATGGACAGCGCGGTGTTCACTATCACGCACATATTCAGCATGGTAGGTACTAACGATGAACGACGAACAAATGACACCTCCCGTTTCGAACAGAAATTCTACAACTATTATGCGTACGACGACGGGACAGCTGAGGCCGGTTACTGTCTGCTCTCCACCATGACAAATCCAGAGGCCTCCTTCGCTGTGAAATTCACTTTGGCTGAACCAGACACGCTGCAAGCAGTACGGATGTGGTTCAACCATACACTTAATGATGAAAATGTTTCTCCATTTACCCTGATGGTTTGGGACGACAACAATGGTTACCCTGGCATTGTACTTTATTCGTCGTCTGCACAAATGCCGGAATTTGCTGACAATTACTTAGATTTCGTAACTTATTACCTTGAAGAGCCTCTGCCTATATCAGGTACTTTTTACGTCGGATTCCACCAGAACCACGATATACAATTGAACATCGGTTTTGACCAAAACAACGACGCTTCAGGGAAATTTTTCTATCGAACAACTGCCACTTGGAACGCCTCCTTTTACAAAGGGGCTCCCATGATTCGGCCAGTCGTGGGTAAATCGTTCGACCACACGAGTGTGAAACCACATGAAAAATATACTGACATTAGAATGTACCCAAATCCTACAACAGGCATTGTTCATATTCAAACTAATGACAATCAGGAAGATATTGACTATAAAATCTTAAATGTCTTTGGCCAGTGCGTAGAGATGGGGCATCTGAATACCCCAGAAATTTCACTGGCAAAATTTGCCAATGGAATCTATTTTGTTCAACTTTCTTCTAAAAACAAACCCATTATCACCGAAAAAATCATCAAAAAATAATTATGAAATTCAATTTAACCCGACCTTTGGTCTTTTTTGATTTAGAAACCACCGGCTTGAATGTCGGTAAAGATAAAATTGTGGAAATCTCCCTGTTAAAAGTTATGCCTGATGGGGAAGAAATCTCTCGCACTGAACTGATTAACCCTGGTATCCCCATCCCTGAAGAGTGTACAGAAATCCACGGCATCTCAAATGAAGATGTAAAAGACAAACCCACTTTTGACCAACTTGCTGACGACCTTTTGGCTTTCATCGGTGATGCAGACTTAGCGGGCTTCAACTCCAACAAATTCGATGTACCACTGTTAGTGGAAGAATTTCTTCGCTCCGGGCGTCGTTTCGACCTCAGAAATCGCTATCTTGTGGATGTTCAGAATATTTTCCATAAAATGGAACCGCGCAACTTAGTGGCTGCATACAAGTTTTATTGTAATGCCGACCTGACCAACGCTCATCAGGCAACCGCCGATACCAATGCCACTTATGAGGTTTTGAAGGCTCAACTGGAACGTTATGATGGCGTAGAATATACAGACCGTCACACGAAACGCACATACGTGCCTATTAAAAACGATGTGAAGGCCTTAAGTGCTTTCACCGCCGAACGTCAAACTGTGGATTTGGCAGGGCATATCGTGATGGATGCTCAGCAAAGACCTGTTTTCAACTTTGGAAAGCACAAATCCAAACCCGTCATTGAGGTTTTCAAAACCGAACCCGCCTACTATGACTGGATGATGAAAGCTGACTTCCCGCTCTATACCAAAGAGGTTATCACGCAGATTTACCACGAAGCAGCTCTGGAAAAGAAATTTAAAAGATCGTAATTTATCAAATCACTGATATTTACGAAAATATTATCGATTTATTTGTTGATTTTCAGTACTTTACAAATAATTCTATTAATCTCTTCCGAGATATTCCAATAATAGCAAACCACACCGGCAACAGTCAATACCATAACACTTCGTATGACTGCGTCTATAAGTGCATTGGCTGTTGAAGAGAACGGCAGTTTTTGGAATAACGGAAGCACGATATTCATCCATGATAGGTTCAACAGAAGGAGCCCCACAAAAAGTGCAACCACTTTGAGTTGTGCTTTTGAGAATATGTTGACACCCGTCTTCCATTTGACTATCAATAACAAGCAAAGATAGAAGGTCAAATATGAAAGAAGATGCGACATGGCAGCGCCGTTCATGCCGAAACGTGGTATCAGCAACACGTTCAAAACGACAGCCATTATGGTAAGCATCACTGTAAAAACCAACGACCAATAGTAATATCTGGAATAATTTAGCACACTGGAACTCACAAACAGCGTGGAATTCAATATTTTAGCAATACCCAAAATGAGCACCACGGTTTTGCCCGCTTCGTATTGCGAACCGTTTCGCAACAGCATAAAAAGAACATCTATATTAATCCAAATAATGAAAAAGATGAGTGCGCTCGAAAGCATCAGATGTAATGAAACGGATTGACAGAGCTTTTCAGCATGGTCCATGTTGTTGTTTTTCACAGATTCTGAAATCTCAGGCTGTACGATGGCATTGAGCGACCGATTGGGTATTTCTACCACATTGGCTATATAATTCGCTATCGCATAAATGCCTGTGAAAGCAAGTCCCATTCCTGCACTGACGAAGAAAGTATTCAGCATTGGCATCACATTCACCGTGATGGCATTTAGCAACAAAAACATCGTGTAAAAAACAATATCTTTGATTAGTGGCTTCGTAAATATTTTAAGGTCAGGCCTAAACGAGATTTTTCCTAAAGAAAGAAGATAGAAAAAATCAACAAGTGCTGCCACAAGATAGGTAATACAGAAAGCTATCACCAACCCGTCTAAATCAATAATATGCCAGTAACCATAGAGTAAGTAAGCGATGAGCAAACCCACACGTACTCCCACTTCACGCACGAATTTTGGCACCACAATGCGCATCAAGACATTTGCATTGGCCTCGAATACGGACTGGTAAAGCATAAAAAGCGAAAGCGGGAAAACAAACTTAAAGTAATTGACAAATAGTTCCGAATGTTTGCTAAAAGTCTGAATAATAACCCCTTGCAGGCATTTAGCCACAATCAAAAAAATCAAAAAACCGACAATGGGAACTATCAATGTCCAGAAAAAGAAACCGTGATGGTTTTTATTTTCGTCTTTGAAAAAAGGGAAAAAGCGTATGATGGAAGAGCCGGTGCCAAGTTGAGCGAAACTTGAAAAGAGCACGGCAGCGTCCACAAGCACGCGCATGAGGCCAATTTCTTCTTGTGATAGGTATGCTGTAAGAACAAAAAAAGTGGTGAGAAATCCAATAATCACACCCACGTAATTGACAATAGTGCCTTTAATACTCTGTTTGATGACTACACCCATAATTCGATGCTTTTCTACGTAGAGTGCCTTCCTGAAGCATCTCTAACTTTACGAAACAATCTTGGTGGGAAACTATTTTTTGGGAATTTTCAGCTTCTGTCCAATTCGAAGAGCATCCTTGTTACTGAGGTTGTTATATTGTGCAATATCATTGGCAGTGGTACCATAACGCTTAGCGATGGAATATAGGGTGTCGCCTTGACGGATAGTGTAGGATGTGTAGTCCACCTGCGGCTTCACCGACTTGATTTCGGGTTGTGATTTAGCAGGCGCCACTCCTCCGATAGTATCAGAAATTGTTTTCACAGAGTCAATTGTATCTTTATTTGCAATAAGTTTTGTAGTATCTTGTTCCGTTTTCTTGGCATTCGGGTTGGGGACCATTACTGTAGTACCTTTTTTTACGATTAGCTTTTGACCAATGCGCAAGTTAGTACTGCGCAAGTGGTTCATCGACTTTATATTATTGACAGAGGTATGATATTTTCCTGCAATCTTGCCCAAAGTTTCGCCTTTTTTAACCACATGATACTTGTTGGGGGTCTTTTGCACAATCATCATACCGTCTTCCGTGACAGTACCACTCGCGGCAACTTGGTTCAAGTTTTTTGTCGGATTGAAGTATGCGTCGTAGTTATAATTGGGAATGGAGTCGGCCAAAGCGATATACATCAACAGATCATTGGAACGCAACCGTACTGGCATAGGCTGATTAAAAGCCGGGATGATATCTTTCTTATATTGTGGATTCAATATTTTAATTTCATCATAATTGATATTCAGCACATTGGAAATCTGCAGAAAATGAGTTTCCTTGTTAATCATAATAGTATCCACATCCAAAGGAATGGAAATTTGTGCTGGTTGTATTCCATAGAGGTTATGATAGGTCATCATGTACATGGCTCCGATGAAAGCGGGAAAGTAGTTCTGAGTTTCGCGAGGCAAATAAGGATATACGCCCCAGAAGTCGGTTTTTCCTCCCGAACGTTGGATAGCCTTGCGTACATTGCCCGCGCCACAGTTGTAAGCGGAAATTGCCAACCCCCAGTCACCGAATATGTTATAAAGGTCACGAAAGTGACGAGCGGCAGCTTCCGTTGCTTTGTACGGGTCGCGTCGATCGTCCACGTAGGAGGTGACTTCCAAACCGTAAAGCTTGCCCGTGCCATACATAAACTGCCAAATGCCCGTCGCTCCCGCCGGTGAAACAGCCGTGGGATTCAACGCCGACTCGATAATGGTAATGTAAACTAACTCCTCAGGCAAATCGTACTTGTCGAAAATCGCTTTCATCCAAGGATAATAGTATTGCGCCAAACCCAAGATCACTGATGAACTGCGCTGACGTTGAACAGAATACAATTCAATAAAACGCTTAACCTTGTCATTATAAGCTACTTGAATAGGAGTTTCGATTTGACAAAGGCGTTTGTACATCAACGAGTCATTATGATCATATTTGGTACTATCGTCAGTGAGTTTGGAAAGTACTGAATTTTGGGAAGCGAGATCGCGCTTTACGTACCAGATATTCAACAGGGAGTCCATTAGACGGATTTCGTTACGTGTAAAAATCTCCAAACTCTCTTGCGATGCTTTGTTGTCTGAGGAATCAACATTCACAACATCGCATTGCGCTTGCAAATTCCACACAAAGCCACACAACAAGGTTAATATCAGTATTTTTAATTTCATAATTCCAATTATAACACTTTAAAAATCAAGACCTTATAAATAACATAGGTCAAAAAAACCAAATCCGATGCTCTTAAATATAAGCAAACGGACTCATTTTTGAGGGCACAAAAATACGCTTTTTTAACGTAAATTCTAATATTTTATTGTATAATTATTCCATTTTATTTCCTTACCATCTAAGAATAAGGTAGTTATGGACAAATTTCCTTCTTCGTCATACAGTTGCCAAACCCCTTCTTGCAAGCCGTTATCGTATTTTCCAGTCAAGCGGATGTTGCCGTTTTCCCAATACAAAACATATTTGCCATCCATCACATCATCGGAGTAATTGATTTCAGAAGCGATTTTCCCGTTCTCAAACCACGATTTCCAGAGGCCAGCACGCAAGCCACCTTCGTAACGACCTGATTCTACGGCTGTACCATTCCTATATTTCCATTCCCCTTCTTCATAGCCTGCCAAATATTGACCCTCGGTAACGGGTTGACTTTCTTCATCATATTCGATGTAACGACCTTCCATTTCTCCGTCCTCGTAATTGGCCACCGTCATAGTGTCGCCCGAAGGGTAGAACCAAAACCACTCACCCATTTTCTGACCTTTGGAATTGTAACTTCCTGTTATCTCGATGGTTTTGTCAGGAAAATAGAAATTCCACTCGCCAATGGGTTTAGAGTTTTTGTATTTGCCTTTAGATCGAAGCTCACCCGTCGGATAGTACTCTTTCCACAAACCCTGTCGCAATCCGTTGAGGTCGGTGATGCCTTCGTAACGGAGCCAACCGTCTTCGTAAAGATAACCGTTGGTGATTTTACCAGTGGAATCGAAATCGCGTCGCAGCCCGTCAGGTCGGCCATTGTAGTACGTGGCAGCGATTGCCACCTGTCCATTCGAATGATAGGTCTGCCTGCGCTCCATTTGTTTGGTTTCTTTGGCATCCTTCACCAATTGGTCGTTTTCGTACTTCTCCACGTAAAGGAATTCGCCATTTTCGTCATAATATTTGAAGAAACCGTGCTTTTTGTCGTTGAGATACTGCGCTTCAACCTGCAAATTGCCATTAGGCCAGAAATATTTCCAACTGCCCTGCCTGAGCCCGAACTTGTCGGTGCGGTTGACCACTTCGCGACGACTGCGCACGCCACGATAGTACTTGGTCACCGCCACCACCAGTCCTGTGTCGTTGAATTCCTTGGCCAGTCCGTGCGGCAGTCCGTTCATGTACGGAACCGTCTTTTTCCATACATTATTAATATTATATGTATTTACTGCGCCGACAATGGTGTCTTCTTTCCATTGTGTCACGGTGTATTCATCTTTCTGATAGACAATCTGTTCTCCGTCTTTTTTATCCTCTTTATAATGCACTTTCATGCGAACCGAGGCATCGCCGTTGTAAAAGATCCAAAGGCTATCGAGAAGAAAATTTTTGCGATTTCCTTCGGAGACGAGAACACCATTTTCGTTATAGGATTTCCACCAGCCGTCGGGCTTGCCATCGACCATGCGACCTTCGCTCGACTTCACGCCGTTGGGGTAGTAGAATATTTTGTAATCATGAAAAAAAGTGGAGTCCTGAGCTTGGCAGAACACCCATCCTAAAAGGAGAATCAGCCCAAGAATCCACTTTCTGTTCATTTAAAATCGATTTTATTTCACACCACTGAATTTGACAATCGTTATTCTGGTGTTCAAAGTACCTAATAATTCTATTTCGTAACTAATCTCAGCATAAACGTTACTTCCATTGAATTCCACATCGATGGCGACGTTTTTGATTTGTTCAGTGGTTGCATTGTAAATATTATTCGTGTTGCCAATGCTTTCCAAAAGCACAGTCAAATAATCCAACAACTGGCTATTGGAAGCATAATGAGTGGGGGTTATCTGGCTAAGGGGAATAACACTGTAGAGGAACAATCCTTCGGTGAGAGGGTTGTTAAGGAACTGCATTTTACCATCTTTGGTGACATTGTCGGTCACGAAAGTGAAGGTGCCTGAATAAACACCCGCATACGGGTTTTTGTTTTGACAGCCAGTCAGCGCAAGTACTGCCACTAACAGAATCGGAATTAATTTTTTCATTTTTCTAATATTTAAAATTTAAAGATGAATACTTTTTTTCGAGCTGCAAAAATACAAAAATAATAGACAGCAATTAACAGTGAAAGTTTACTTTTTTCTTGTTGCGTGTAAAATGGTTTCCCAAAAAATAGTATTTTTGCAGCCATAAACTAAAACCCAATTATTATGAAGAAAGTAATGGCAATTTTTGGTGCCGCATTATTGCTGGCAGGTGTTGCAACCTCTTGCAACAAGAAATGTGAATGCAAAAGTTATGCCTTGGGCGTTGTGACCAAAACCTACGATATTGAGTTGGAAAGTGGCAAAAAATGTGCTGATTACACAGTTCTCGTCACTGAAGACCCGAAATCTGGTGTTGAATGCAAATCCAAACTGTTCTAATTTGCTTTCACAAAGAGAGAAAGGCCGCGGCATTACACCGCGGCTTTTTTTGTATCTTTGCCGACTGAAATTCGAACGTTATGACCATCAATATCATCACCTTGGGATGTTCCAAGAACATTGTGGATTCGGAAGTTATGGCCGCGCAGTTGCACCGCAACGGGCATGAACTCTATTATGAGAGCGCGCAGAAAAGCGATGTCGTGATTATCAACACCTGCAGCTTCATCCACGATGCGCGGGAGGAGTCCGTGAATGAAATCCTGCAACAGATCGAACGCAAGAAACGCCGCCAAATCAAGAAGTTGTACGTGGTGGGATGCCTCGTGCAACGCAATATGGCGGAGTTGCAGGAGGCCCTGCCCGAAGTAGATGGTTTCTTTACCTTTGCAGAACTGCCGAAGTTGTTGGAATCCCCTGATTTCCAGCTGCTCAATACAGCGGACAGGATGCTCTCGACCCCGCGTCACTACGCCTACCTCAAGATCTCCGAAGGTTGCGACCACCAGTGCTCCTACTGTTCCATCCCGCTCATCCGCGACCGGCAGGTCTCCAAACCGATCCCGCTTCTCGTGGAGGAGGCACAACGTCTTGCCGACCAAGGGGTTAAGGAACTGATGCTGATCGCCCAGGACCTCACTTACTACGGCATCGACCGCAGCGGCAGGCGCGAACTCGCCGACCTGATGGACAAACTCGCGCAAGTGAATGGTATCCAGTGGATTCGGCTGCACTACGCCTACCCACTGAACTTTCCCTACGAGATTCTGGAGGTGATGAAGCAGTATCCGCAATACTGCCGTTATTTGGACATCCCGTTCCAGCACGTGAGCGACGACATCCTGCAGAGTATGCGTCGCGGCGGCAGCTCGGCCTACATCTACGATCTCATCGCCCGCATCCGTGAGACCATCCCCGGCATCGCGTTGCGCACCACGCTGATCTCCGGCTACCCGACCGAGACCCGCGAGCAGCACAAGGAACTCGTGGAGTTCGTGCGCCGCAACCGCTTCGAACGTCTCGGCGTTTTCGCATATTCACAGGAGGAGGACACGCCCGCCTTCGACCTCGGCGACCCCATCAAGGCCTCTGAAAAGAACAAACGGGTGAACGAAATTATGAAGCTGCAGGAGAAAATCTCCTACGAGATCAACCAGACCCGCGTCGGCACCACGATGAAGGTGCTCATCGACAGCGAGGAACCCGACTGCTACATCGGCCGCACCGAATTCGACTCGCCCGATGTCGATAACGACGTCTTCATCGACAAATCCCAACCGCTCACCATCGGCGAATTCTACAACGTGGAAATCACCGACGCTGCGGAATACGATTTGTTCGGAACGGTTTGCCCGCAGGCCTAACGGCCAAAATGAGATCCGCACGCCGTTAGGTGTGGGGGAAATTTTATTCCCGAAATTCAACCATGTGATGATATACGTAACCGGTAACCGTATCGAACACGAAAAAGTGCTGATGCGGCGTCCTGCAGCAGCGATAGTATAGCAGATGATTCTCTGGAAGAGTTTCCCATTCGTCAAAAAAATCGATTTTCTGATGAGGGGACTGCTCTTCCAAAATATAATTCCGATCACAGCTGATAAATGCGGAGTCAGGCGTGATTTCTGTGTAGGAGCACTCTTTGGCGATAATGGCAGACTCCACTTGCGCCGGTGTGCCTTGATACCGAAACCACATATTGTAGAGAGGCCATTCTTCGCAAACCCCGCAATCATCGTCTTGACCCAAAGAAGGATAAAGTTGCCTGACATGGTATTCTTCGAAATTAGAACTTGTCCTCAACCAATCCACTACTTTATTCCGAACTCTTGTGCAGGATGCCGTAAGAAAGAGTGTAAAGATTATGAGTAATATTTTTTGTCTGGTCATTTTTCATATTTTGATAGCGTGCTCATTTAATTTTTGGAATTCCCAACTGTTTACAAATTTCCACTGCCAAACGGTCTCCTATTTCAGAATGGCGTGGAACGGCAGATAACCCTTTTCCATTTTTATTAATATATACAGAATGATTACTTCCTTCTTTGAAAAGAATGCAATTGTTTTCCAATAAGTATTTGATTAATGCTGTTCGTTTCATTAAAGAATAGCTATTTTGCGTCGTAATATGCGACGTCCGATAAATTGTTTTCTGGTAAGTTCTTTTTTGGCAGCCAGAACCATCTCTATGGCATCTTTGATGTTCTCTTTTGCCTCTTCAATGGTGGCTCCTTGGGTTACTGCCTCTGGTACCTGTTCACATTGACAGAACCATTGACCATTGTCCATTTTTTCCAATATAACAGTATATTCCATATATGTTTATTAATGACGGGGCAAAAATACGTTTTTTTCCAGAACATCTATTCGATTTTGGATAAATAATTTTGTACTTTTGCGGCCTAAAACTCAAAAAAAAGATAATGAATCTCTCTCTGAAGCCTCCCGCTTCATGCCTCCCGCTTCAATAACCAAAACCAATAACCAATAACCTTTCCTATGAACCTCCTCCAACTTTTCAAAAACCTACGCCCGTTTGTAAAACCTTACAAATGGCTGGTATTCATCACCTTAATCCTCACTTTGGTCGGATCCTTAATGGCGCAGGTCAACGCTATCGTGCTCGACAGGACGGTGGATGCCATCAACGCTCTCATCGGCACCAACTTCCAATGGGGCCAGGCGGCACGGATTATGACCATTATATCCATCGTGCTGTTAGGCAAGGAGTTGCTCTCCGCAATCGTCACCTTTGCACAGAACTATTTCGGCGAGCGGATGCGGATTTACGTGAGCCGCGACTTGGCACAGAGCGTCATCGTGAAGGTGCTCACCTTCACGATGGCCTTCTTCAACTCTGGCGACAACGCCACCGGCAAGCTGCAGGCGCGTATCGACCAGGGTGTCAGCTCGTTGTCGCGCACGGTGCAGAACTTCTTCATCGACTTGCTGCCGTTGTTCACCAGTGCCTTGCTCGCCCTCATCCTGATGTTCGCGGCCAACGTCTATGTCGGCTTGGTCGCCCTCGGCATCGTGCCCATCTACTTCTGGATTACCTACCGACAGGCGCGTCGGCTCAAGGGCTGGCGGCGCGAGATGCGTAGCCATTTGGAGACTAAAAGTCAGGGTATCAAGAACATCATCGACTCCATCAACGTCATCAAGAGTTTCAACCGCGAGCAAATTGAGGGGCAGAAACAGCTCGACATTCAGAACCAAGTGACGGAAAACCAGATGAAAACCCGCAAGGTGGCCTTCTATTACAACGGACTCAAAAGCTTCGTGCGGCAGGTGGGCACCGTGCTGGTCATCATCCTCACCGCCTACTTGGTGCTCATCGAATATCCCGGCATGACCATCGGTAAGATTATGTACCACGTGATGTTGTTCAGCAACGTCATCGCGCCCATCACGCAGCTGCAGCGCATCTTCGACGACGT
>CAMJXE010000012.1 GCA_946409645.1 uncultured Bacteroidales bacterium | reverse complement strand
AGGAGAAGGTGCAGGCTTCGTTGCGCCGCCATGTGGCCGCCATCAACAAGCTGACTGCCAAGGGCATGTACTTCTTCGACTACGGCAACGCCTTCCTGCTGCAGTCCTCACGCGCCGGTGCCGACATCCTCAAGGAGGACGGCAGCTTCCGCTATCCCTCTTACGTGCAAGACATTATGGGACCGATGTGCTTCGACTACGGCTTCGGCCCGTTCCGCTGGGTCTGCACTTCCGGCAAGCCTGAGGACCTCGATGTCACCGACCATATTGCCATGGACGTGCTGAAAGAGATCAGCGACCACGCACCCGCCGAGATTTCGCAACAGATGCGCGACAACATCACCTGGATCAAGGGTGCCAAAGAGAACCACCTCGTGGTGGGTTCACAAGCTCGCATTTTATACGCTGACTGTGAGGGTCGCACGAAGATCGCCGCCGAATTCAACAAGGCGGTTCGCGACGGCAGATTGTCAGCTCCCGTCGTATTGGGCCGCGACCATCACGACGTTTCCGGCACGGACTCCCCCTTCCGTGAGACCTCCAACATCTACGACGGCAGCAGCTTCTGCGCCGACATGGCCGTGCAGAACGTCATCGGCGACGGTTTCCGCGGCGCCACGTGGGTCTCGATCCACAACGGCGGCGGCGTCGGCTGGGGCGAGGTCATCAACGGCGGCTTCGGCATGGTGCTGGACGGCAGCGACGACAGCGACCGCCGTCTCCGCTCGATGCTTTTCTGGGACGTGAACAACGGCATCTCCCGCCGCGCATGGGCCCGCAACGACGGCGCCCTCTTCGCCATTAAGCGCGCCATGGAGGTCTGTCCCGAACTGCACGTGACGTTGCCGAATTTCGCGGACGACGCGTTAATTGAGAAATGTTTCTAAAGAGTGAACAGTGAGCAGTGAACAGTGAGCAGTGAACAGTGAGCAGTGAACAGTAGTAGATAAGTATGAACCACAAAGATTTGGCAGTTTGGAAGGAGAGTATCAAATTAGTAAAAGAGGTTTACCTTTTATTAAAAGGCTTTCCTTCTTACGAACAGTTTGGAATATGTTCTCAAATGCGAAGAGCTGCTGTGTCTATACCTTCTAATATTGCAGAAGGTGCTGGTAGAAATAATGATAAAGAACTAGTTCGTTTTTGTTATATTGCACAAGGTTCGCTAGCAGAATTAGAAACACAATTGATTATTTCTGAAGAACTTGGTTATTTTAAATCAGACAACAACATTTTCAATCAACTTTCTACCGTCAGAAAAATTTTATCGGGTTATATTACTTATCTCAATAATAAACTAAAAAAACAATCAACATCGAAACCCTAAACTTGATCACTATTCACTATTCACTGATCACTGATCACTAAAAAACTCAAAATATGCGTATTCCTGCCGTAACGATATTGATCCTTGCCATGCTTGCGTGCTTGAGCGGGTGCAAAAAGAAGCCCGCCCCTATCGTTATTGTGCCCGACATCGAGAAAAACCATCTGCAGCGAAATCATATCTTTGGATATGTAAAATACTTAGATACTGAAACTTATAATTTACAAGGAGACTCTATCACTGTTTCAGACACGGCCAACATACAACATCTTTTAGATATCTGCAAAAAGCGTTGTAATGGGTCGGATGTCTCCCAATCTCGCCAACAATACACCTCCGATGGCTTTTTGCTGCATTTCACGAAGTTTGGTAACGACGGCATAGCCTACCATCGAGACTATACCTATTCTGACGATGCGCGTATCGAGCGTTGGCAGGAATTTAATCCTAATCGAGAAGATTCTCTCGTTACATTCGGTGAATACCATTATGACCGGAACCGATTTCTCGTAGGTGAGAAGATTTATCAAGGCGATAGCCTCGTAATGTCGTTTATGCACACCACTGACGGTGTCGGCAATATCATTCACACTGTGCAATCGTTTGGCAAACTTCAGACTACCGTAGATTACAAGTTCAACGAAGATGGTTTGGTAAAGGAGATTATTGAATATGAGCCCGACGGCAAAGTCTTCAAAACTGCTAAAATCGAGTACGACAACTACGGCGATGAAGTTAACCGATGTGTCTATAAGGCTGGCAACCAAATGATTGAATATACCTACACGCAATACGACCAAGCTGGGCGCATACGCAAAATTATTTACGAAGACAAACTGCACCACGTCAAAGAACATCACTACTTCTTTAATTATGATTCCCACAAAAACTGGCAGACGGAGGTTTGCGCCGTCGATAACCAAATCGTTTACGTCAAACAACGAAAATTCACCTATTACAACGAATAACCCCCTTTAACTTTAACTTTAACTTTAACTTTTAACTTTAACTTTAAACTTTAAATTTAAACATCAAACCTTAAACTTTAAAAAAATGGATTTAAGCAAAATTTTATCAATCACAGGAAAAAACGGACTGTACAAATTCCTTTCAAAGACTCCTAACAGCTTCATCGTGGAAGGTTTGGATGATGGCAAACGTTTCCCTGCCTTCTCCAACGACGGCGTGGCATCTTTGGACAATATTGCTATCTTCACTGAAACGGACGAGATTCCTTTGCAGACCGTTTTCCAGAACATCTTCAAGAAAGAAGACGGCAAAAAGATTGAAATGCCGAAAGACAACAACGCTATCAAGGCTTATTTCGCAGAAATTCTCCCAGAATACGACCGCGACAGAGTGTATGTCTCCAATATGAAGAAGGTCTATCATTGGTATAATATTTTGGTAGAACATAATTTGGTAGATTTGGAAGAGCCAGCTGCCGCCGAAGAGGAAAAAGCTGCAGAATCTGCCGAATAGTTGCTTGACTTTCCCATCACCATTCACCATTTAACCCCAAATAATGAGTACTTACGCGCGCGAAAGCCGTCCATGGCTTATTTGGCTCACCATTGCTGCCGTCATATTGGCTGCTGTAGGCATATTTTTCTACTACAACCTCTTCCGACAGTCGAAATCGGAGCTGATTGAAGCTATTCCGAACGATGCGGCTTTCATCTTCGCACTGAACGACAACGACGCGTTCGTCTCCGGCGCAGCATCGCTAACACCTTATCTGAATGAGCTTTTCGTTTTGGATGCGCTGCCTGCATACGAGACGATGCGCGGCAAATTGCCTTCAGGGGAATATGACCTCACCGTTTCAGGACATGTTAACAAAGACGGCATTGGTGTGCTCTTCAACACACACGCTGACAAAGCGGACTTCAAACGGCTTTTGCGCGCCCTCAGTATAGACCCGAACAACTACACATCCTTTGAAGGCAACCGAATTTACACTTACGGCACAAACTTCAAAAGCATGAAGTTTGTCTATCTGAACCATATTATCTCCTTCTCTACAGATATCGATTTGTTGAAACGCGCCATCGTGCAACACTCCCATCCGAAAAATCTACTGTCTGACAAGCAATTTAAGGAAATCTACCATCTTTCCGAAAAGAACCGCAAACAGAATTGGCTGATACTCAATCCTGAATCATACCTCCCTTACCTTTCTTCGTTCCTGAACGACGATCTTACACAAAAGATAACCGAAGGTCTTCAACAGTCTGGTTGGACAGCTTTCCAACTTCGATTCTCCGGAAATGAGATGTTCTTATCAGGGTACATGCTTACAAAAACATCTGAAAGCGAATGTTTTGACATCTTGACAGACAGAACAGGCTCTGCAATGGAAATCACAGATTTATATCCTGCACAGAGTCATTGGTACGCCCGTTTGTGCACTCCGCGCATCGGGGAGCTGAACCGGCTGAAAAACTGCCATAGAGAAAAAGCCGAAACATATCAGAATTTGCGTCCTACTGAGGTCGGTTACTTTTCTATCAGACAAGATTCCGTTGATTATAAGTATATTATCATGCTTACAGATACAACCAAAAATGTGATAGAATCCTTCTTCGGTGATAAAGCAGATTCTGCGCAAGCTGCTACTGCTGACGGTATCTATCTCATTCCTAACAATTTGGAGCCTTTGACAAAAACATTCTCGCCAGATTCTGTCGGCTGTTTTGTGCAACGAGGCAGTGCTTTGGTTTTAGCCCCTTCCAAAGAGGCGATAAAAGCCTATCAAAACAGTCTGAAAACATCGGGGTCGCTGTCTCAAAATCGCTACTATCCATTTGTTAGTGAAGCCATTGCTTCAACTTCGGTGCTCAACTTCGTCCTTTTCTGCAACGAAAACGACCCCCGTTGGCAGTCGCAACTTACCGACAAAGGGAAAGCATCGCATACAGGAAAAGCACTCCGCATCTTCGCTATTAGCTGCGAAACCATGGAAAAAGGGAGTCGATTAGTCCCTGTAAATCTGTTCTTTCATTTTTAACACGCCAACGCAAATTCTGGACTAATCCAGTTTGAGAACCGCGAGGAATGCTGACTGCGGCACCTCCACGTTACCGATTTGGCGCATACGCTTCTTGCCCTTTTTCTGCTTCTCCAACAGTTTGCGCTTTCGGGTGATATCACCACCATAACATTTGGCCGTCACGTCTTTTCGCACCTGTTTGACGGTTTCACGGGCAATGATTTTGGTGCCGATGGCCGCCTGAATGGCGATGTCAAATTGTTGACGCGGGATCAACTCCTTGAGCTTCTCGCAGATACGGCGACCGAACGGATAGGCATTATCCACATGTATCAATGCCGACAATGCATCCACGGAATCGCCGTTGAGCAGGATATCCAGTTTCACGAGATGCGCGGGTTTGTAATCGGTAATATGGTAATCGAAGGAAGCATACCCTTTGGAGATGCTCTTCAGTTTGTCGTAGAAGTCGAAAACGATTTCGCCAAGCGGCAAATCAAAAGTCAGCTCCACGCGGTTTGCGGCCACATACATTTGGTTAATCAATGTCCCTCGCTTGTCGATACAGAGCTTTATGACCGGTCCTATGTAATCGTCTTTAGTGATGATCTGCGCTCGGATGTAGGGTTCTTCCACATGGTCGATTTCGTTCGGCGCAGGCATTCCCGACGGATTATAGACTTCTAACCATTGTTTCTTGGTAGTCAACACTTTATACGAAACGTTCGGCACAGTGGCGATCACATCCTGGTCGAACTCACGGTCCAGACGCTCCTGGATGATTTCCATGTGTAACAGTCCGAGGAAGCCGCAGCGGAATCCGAAACCCAACGCCAAGGAAGACTCCGGGACGAAAGTCAACGAAGCGTCGTTAAGTTGTAGTTTCTCCAAAGAAGCACGCAACTCTTCGTATTGGTCGGCTTCGGTGGGGTAAATACCGGCAAAAAGCATTGGTTTCACCTCCTGAAAGCCCTCAATAGCCGTTTCGCAAGGGTTTTCCACATGTGTAATTGTATCTCCAACCTTTACCTCCGTAGAAGTTTTGATACCGGTGATCAGGTAACCCACATCGCCGGCGGAAAGCACATCCTTGGGCACGCGGTCCATCTTAAGGATGCCGATTTCGTCCGCGTCGTACTCATGATTGGTGGAGAAAAATTTCACCATCTCGTGCGTGCGAATAGTGCCGTTGAAGATACGGAAGTAAGCGATGATACCGCGGAAGGAGTTGAAAATGGAGTCGAAGATGAGAGCCTGCAGCGGAGCCTCCGGGTCGCCTTTCGGCGCAGGAATGCGCTCAATGATGGCCTCCAGAATTTGCTCCACGCCCTGTCCTGTCTTACCACTTGCCTCAATGATATCGTCAACATCGCAACCAAGTAAATCCACAATCTGATCTTTAACCTCTTCCGGCATCGCGGCGGGCATGTCCATTTTGTTGATGACAGGGATAATCTCCAAATCGTTGTCAATGGCCTGATAAAGGTTCGAAATCGTCTGCGCCTGAACGCCTTGCGTGGCATCCACGAGCAGCAAAGCGCCCTCGCACGCGGCGATGGAACGCGACACCTCGTAAGAGAAATCGACGTGGCCGGGAGTGTCAATCAGGTTGAGAATGTATTTCTCCCCTTTGTACAAGTATTCCATCTGGATGGCGTGGCTCTTGATGGTGATGCCGCGCTCACGCTCCAGATCCATGTCGTCGAGAACCTGGTTCTGAAAGTCGCGGTCATTAACCGTCTTGGTGTATTGCAACAAACGGTCGGCTAACGTGCTCTTCCCGTGGTCGATATGTGCGATGATGCAGAAGTTCCTTATGTGTTTCATCTATAATGGTTATGGGTTATTGATGGTTAGAAGGTTATGGGGTATATGTTACGAGGTAAGGGCAAATAATTATTCGCCTCTACGGTCGTGTTGATTAGATATCGAAATGCAAATCGTGTCCCATTTTCGTCTGTTTAGTCTTGAGATAATTCTCGTTGATTTTGTTGGGTTTTACGATTATGGGCAGGGTTTCCGCGATTTGGATGCCGTGGGCGGAGAGTCCGACACGTTTTGCGGGGTTGTTGGTGATCAGACGGACATTGGTGGCGTTGAGGTCGCGGAGAATTTGCGCTCCCACACCGTAGTCGCGCTCGTCGGCTTTGAAACCGAGTTCAAGATTCGCCTCCACGGTGTCGCGGCCCAGTTCCTGCAAATGGTAGGCTCTCAGCTTGTTGATAAGACCAATGCCACGGCCTTCCTGACTCATGTAGAGCACCAGGCCTTTTCCCTCCTTATCGACCATTTCCATGGCGCGGTGCAGCTGTTCGCCGCAGTCGCACTTGCAGGAGCCGAAAATGTCGCCGGTGGCGCAAGAGGAGTGTACACGCACCATTACGGGCTCGTCCTTTTCCCAATCGCCCTTCTTGAGTGCGAGGTGGGTGGCACCATTGTTGAGCTGCGTATAGGCAATAAGCTTGAAATCACCCCATTGCGTGGGAAGGTTCACCTCCTGCTCTCTGCGGATGAGACACTCTTTCTCCAAACGATAAGCAATCAGTTTTTCGATGCTGGTGATGGTGATGCCGTATTCCTCAGCCACTTGCAGCAGTTCGGGCAGACGCGCCATCGTGCCGTCGGGGTTGATGATCTCGATGAGTGCACCCACCGGTTCGAGACCGGCGAGTTTCAGCAGATCGACGGTGCCTTCGGTGTGACCAGCGCGGACCAGCACACCACCGTCACGGGCGCGCAAGGGGTTCACGTGTCCAGGACGACCGAAGTCGGTTGCCTTCTTCGACTTGTCAGCCAGAGCGTTGATGGAAGCCGCGCGGTCATGCATGGAAACGCCCGTGGTGCAACCGTGGCCAAGAAGGTCAACGGTGACGGTGAAGGGGGTCTCGTGGATGGAGGTGTTGTTGGAGACCTGCATTTCGAGGTCGAGCTCGCGGCAGCGCTCAGAAGTCATGGGCACACAGAGCACCCCGCGACCGCGGGAAAGCATGAAGTTCACCTTGTCGGCGTCAATATGTTGGGCGGCGATGATGAAATCACCTTCGTTTTCGCGTTCCTCGTCATCCACCAAGATAACGAATTTTCCGGCCTTTAAATCTTCAATGGCCTGTTCAATTGACTGTAACTTAGATTCTTGCATATCTAATATCGCTATTTTCAGAAATTTGCAAAGATACGATTTTTTTTGCAACCATAAATATTATACCTTTGCCAATGTTTTCAAAGCCAAAAGGAAACAGCCAAATTATTGACAAACAGTAAAATATAAAATTCCATCCAGCGTATGTTGACGGAGAGGACATTGGAGAAATTGCGCATTCTGACGGAGGCGGCGAAGTACGATGTGTCGTGCTCGTCGTCGGGCACCGTGCGGCGCGGCAAGAAGGGCATGGTGGGCAACACCGTGGGCGGCTACGGCATCTGCCACTCCTTCGCCGACGACGGGCGTTGCATCTCCCTGCTGAAAATCATGCTCACCAACCACTGCATGTTCGACTGCGCCTACTGTGTCAACCGCCGCTCCAACGATGTGAAGCGCGCCACTCTCTCCGTGTCGGAGATTGAGACCATCACGATGGAATTCTATCGCCGCAACTACATCGAGGGGCTCTTTCTGTCGAGCGGGGTGGTGCGCAATCCCGACTATACGATGGAACGGCTCACCGCCATTGTCCGCGACCTGCGGCTCATCCACCGCTTCAACGGCTACATCCACCTGAAGGCCATTCCGGGGGCTTCGCAGGAGCTGCTCAACGAGGCTGGCCGCTATGCCGACCGTATGAGCGTGAACATCGAAATCCCCAAGGAGGAGTCGCTGAAGCTGCTGGCGCCCGAGAAGGACCACCGCAGCGTGTTCCAGCCGATGAAGCTCATCCAGCAGGGAGTGCTCGAAAACAAGGAGGACCGCAAACACTACCGCCACGCGCCCCGTTTCGTGCCCGCCGGACAATCCACCCAGATGATTGTCGGGGCCACCAAAGAGACCGACCGCGACATCCTCTCCATGTCATCGATGCTCTACGGCCAGCCCTCCATGCGCCGCGTCTATTACTCCGGCTACGTGAGCGTCAACACGTTCGACTCACGCCTGCCGGTACTCAAGCAGCCGCCGCTCGTCCGCGAAAACCGCCTCTACCAGGCCGACTGGCTGCTGCGCTTCTACCACTTCAAGGTGGAGGAAATTGTCGATGACCTGCACCCGAACCTCGACTTGGACATTGACCCGAAGTTGGCCTGGGCACTGCGCCATCCCGAGGCATTTCCCGTCGATATCAACACGGCTGATTACGAGATGCTGCTGCGCGTGCCGGGACTCGGTGCCAAATCGGCGTGGCTCATCGTCAACTCCCGCCGTTTCAACCGGTTGACCACCTTCGACCTCAAGAAGATGGGCGTAGTGATGAAGAAGGCGAAGTACTTCATCACCTGCCACGAGCTCGGCGCCTCCAACCTGCAACCCCTCCTCGGCATCAACGAGCTGACTCCCGAAAGGCTGCGCCCGCTGCTCGTCTCCAAGACGGAACAGAAGCTCGCCGCCGCGGAAGCGCAGTTGTCGTTGGAGTTTGGCGAGTGATGTCAGATATGGAAAGAGTAGAGGCGTTGCGCGCAACGTCTCTACAAGACAAATTCATTTGTCGGCGTGTATTCGGAATTTATGTATCTTTGCGGGTTGAAAAAAGAACAATATTATGGGCAATACATCAACATACCAAGCATCCGCAGCGATGAGCAATTTGTGGAACTATTTGCGCGGTTTGTCTTTGTCATACGAAGACAGACATTGGCTTGCGGACAAATTGATTGAAAACACGGAGAATAAAGGAGAAAAAAGGAAAAAAGAACTGGTTTTCCCGCACATCAGTGAAGACCTCAAACCGTCGCCTGAATTGATGGCTATGGTTCTTGGGCCTGTACCCGAAGGCTTTGATATAGACAAGGAACTTGAACAGATGTGGGAGGAGCGTGCAAAATGAAGGTGTTTATAGATACGAATGTGGTTCTTGATTTCGTATGCAGAAGAGAACCGTTTTATAAAGATGCTTCAGAAGTGTTTGTCATGCACGAACGCGGTGATATTGAATGTGTCATATCCGCGTTAACCATCATAAACAGTGCATACGTTATGAGAAAGATTTTCCGTAAGTCAGAAATCAATGCTGTCATAGAATGGCTTTGTGAATCATTTAATGTGTCTTCCATTAGTCGAGTAAACATTATGGATGCAGTTCAGAAGGATTCATACGATTTTGAAGATACGGTGCAGTATTATTCCGCCTTATCGTATCATCCCGATGTGATATTGACCCGCGACAAGAAGGGCTTCTCCGATTTGGACATCCCTGTAATGACCCCTGAGGAGTTTTTGGAGCGGAGCAGACGACAATAGAAAAAGTTGTATCTTTGCGGGTTGAAAAATGACAAAAAGAAATAAGTAGTAACGAAATAAAACGCCTATGAGCAAAACCGCATAATTCTGTTATGCATACCATAGAATAGGAAAAAGCGAATTGTGTCTATTGTTGCGTCACTCCGCGAAATCCGCAGAAAAGTCCACCATCCCCCTCACCGCCTCCACCACCGCTTCGCTCTCCATCAGGGAGAAACAGAACAATTTTTTGCCCAGGTCTTTGAACGAAGCTCCGAACGTGTAAAGGCGTGTGCCGTCAAGTAGCAGGAAACGGTCGTGGATAGAAGGGATCTCGCGCACATCTATGGGCGGATACTGGCGGTTGTGCCGTTCAACATCCAATCGGAAAGCCTCTGTAAGGCGGCTTACGCAAACAGTGGCGGAAACCCCATCAGCCCGTTTGGTCAGCTGCGTCAGCACACTGTCGTCTGCATAGTTGTCCACCAGTACAATGGAGATTTTCGCACTGCGAATCAACTCCGAGACAAACTGGTACGCATCGAAAATCTGCCCGTTGAAGAAAATGCCCTGTTTGGGCGGTAGTGCAGTTTGTACTAATGATTGTACTTTTTGGTTTATGGCATAAAGACTCATTTCGTTTTGCAAAAGTCGCTGCTCTATTTGCTCAAAGCGCCGATTCACAGCCGCACCCCGCAGCAGATAATCCTTTAACACTGAATTGGCCCAAATGCGGAATTGAGTGGCTTGGCGTGAGTTTACACGATAACCTATAGATAATACGGCATCAAGATTATAGTAACGCACATCGTATGTTTTCCCATCATTGGCAGTTGTTTCCAAAATGGAAACGACTGATTCCTGACACAACTCACCAGAATTGAAAATGTTTTTCAAATGCTTGGAAATAGCGGCTTTTTGGACACCAAACAGCATACCAATTTGCGCCTGCGTCAACCAAATGGTGTCGTTCTCCACGCGTACATCCAATGTAATCCCTGCGTCATCTGACTGATATTGTTGTATTTCTTGATTCATCGTTTTCAAAGTTTCAAAATGCAAATATACAACGAAAAACAGGGCTTGTCAAGAGGGCGAGACGTAATTCTTCTTTTTTGTATTTTTGCGACCAAATTATGACGATATATTCTTTCGACGGCACAATCAACGGCCTCCTCACGGCAGTCTTCGAGGCGTTCGCACTGCGCGAACGGCCGGAGATGCTGTTGGCGGAGGGAGACCCCGTGCCGCTGTTCTGCGAGCGGTTATATGCCGTCCCCACCGATGAGGAAAAGGCGGGGCGCGTGTGGAAGGGGTTGGAGAAACGGTTGCCGAAAAACGCCGTGAAGATGCTTGCCGTCAGCTGGCTGTCCGAGCTTCCGGAGCTTCACAACCCGCTGTTCCGCTATATCTGCAAAGTGTTCCGCCAGCCTGAGGGGGCGCCGGGGATAGAACACAACTTCGCCGACCCCGACGTGCTTTCCGTGACCAACATCGCCCGCAAGGTGCTGCACGAGGGACAGCGAATGAAGCAGTTCATCCGTTTCCAGAAGGCCAAGGACGGCACCTACCTCGCCGTCATCTCGCCCGACCACAACGTGCTGCCGCTCATCACCGACCATTTCGCGGACCGGTTCAACGACCAACCGTGGCTCATCTACGACGCGAAACGCCACTACGGGTTCTACTACGACGGAGCCTCCGCACCGGTCCACATCACTTTCGCCGACGAGTCATCGGTGACGTTCAACCTCGCCAACGGGCATCTGAACGACGACGTGCTGAGCGACGACGACCAACTTTTGCAGGATCTGTGGCGCACCTATTTCAAGGCTATCTGCATCAAGGAGCGCATGAACCCCCGGAAACAGCTGCAGGACATGCCGAGAAGGTATTGGAAATATCTGACCGAGAAGCAGAAGGCTCAGTGAAACTGCATCAGATACGCCTTGATGAAGCCGTCGATGTCGCCGTCCATGACCGCATTCACGTTGCCGACCTCGTACTGCGTGCGCAGGTCCTTCACCAGCTTGTAGGGCTGCATCACGTAGCTGCGGATCTGGCTGCCCCATTCGATGCGTTTCTTGGAACTCTCAATTTCGTTGAGCTTCTCCCGTTTCTTTTCCAGTTCGATCTGGTAGAGCTGCGATTTCAGCATTTGCATGGCCTTCTCGCGGTTCTGCGACTGCGAGCGTGTCACCTGGCACTCGATGATGATGCCCGTGGGATGGTGGTGCAGGCGCACCGCCGTCTCCACCTTGTTGACGTTCTGCCCGCCGGGACCGCTGCTGCGGTAGGTGTCCCACGAGATGTCCGCCGGACTGACCTCAATCTCGATGTCGTCGTTGATGATGGGATAGGCGAAGACAGAGGCGAAAGAAGTGTGTCGCCGCGCCGCAGAATCGAACGGGGAAATGCGTACCAAACGATGCACGCCATTCTCGCTCTTGAGAAAGCCGTAAGCGTAGGAGCCCTCGATTTCGATGGAGGCGGACTTGATGCCGGCCACGTCACCTTCCTGACGGTCAATGAGTTTCACGGAGAAGTTGTGGCGTTCCGCCCAGCGCATATACATACGCAGGAGCATCTCGGCCCAGTCGCAGCTTTCGGTGCCGCCCGCTCCCGAGTTGATGTTCAGAATCGCGTCGAAGGAGTCCTCCTCGTCGCGCATCATGTTCTTGAACTCCAGCTTCTCCACGGCCTCCATCGTCTTGTTGTAGGCCTCGTCGAGTTCGGCTTCCGTGGCATCTCCCGACTGCTGGAACTCGCTGACCACCAGAAGTTCATCGTTCAGCTCGGCGGCCTTGTAGTAGTCGGCCACCCACGCTTTGATGCCGCTGATCTCTTTCAGCAACTTCTCGGCAGCCTTGGGGTCGTCCCAGAAGCCGTCTTGTTGGGTTATTTGTTCTTTGTCTTTAATTTCCTGTTCTTTGGCATCTACGTCAAAGATACCTCCTTAGCTCACTGAGCCTCGTTTGAACCGCTTTGATTTGGTCGGATGTTGTCATATCTTATTACTTTATTTATTATCGTTGTTGTCGCCCCCACACTGCGCTTCGTCCCTTTTCGTCCCTGTTTACCCCCACACTGCGCTGCGCTTGTGTGGGGGTATTAGCACTTCGTGCGTCTTGCCTCTTCGAAGCTGCTCAAGGAAGCAATTATCAAGTACTCTTCGACTCCTGAGCGTCTCGAGTCTCAAATAGGCCGCAAAAATACAAAAAATCGGGATTTGTGAAGATACCACTATGAAAATCGAAAGCGTGAAAGACAGAATGGTTTTCCCGCAGACTTCGCAGACCTTTTTTCTGCGCAAGTCTGCGAGTTCAGCGGAAGTATATTTTTCCTATTTTCGCGCCGTTAAAAACATCCCGTTATGAAGAAATACCGAACCCCCATCCTCCTGTTCGCCATTTTCGAGGTCATTGCCGTATCGCTTTGGCTCTCAACAGGAAATCTCTTCTTTCTGTTGAACTTTTCTTACATCGGCATCTGCCTTGGCGTTGGGGGGATATTGATGACGGCGGGGTGGAAACACGCCCGCGAGTTCGTGCAGTTCACCGTGGGAAGCTACATTTTGGTGTTCCTCGGCCTTGTCTGTCGCGAGAACATGCAGATGGAGGGATTCTGGTACTATCTGCTCTCCGGGGTTGTCGGGGCGGGGGTGCTGCACTACCTCATCGCCAAGATCTTCGGACCGCTGCTGTTCGGGCGCGGCTGGTGCGGGTTTGCCTGCTGGACCGCGATGATTCTCGACCTGTTGCCGTACAAGCAGCCCGCGAAACCGCGGAAAAGCTTCGGATGGGTGCGCTATGTGATGTTCGCGCTGTCGCTCGCCATCGTCATCCTGCTGATGTGCCTCGGCAAAGCCGACAAAAACACGATGTTCTACCTTTTCGTGGCCGGGAATGTGCTCTACTACGCCGTCGGAATCGTCCTGGCCGTTGTGCTGAAGGACAACCGCGCTTTCTGCAAGTACATCTGCCCCATCACGGTGTTCCTCAAACCGATGAGTTACTTCTCGTTACTGCGTATCAAGTGCGACGAAGCCAAGTGCATCCATTGCGACAATTGCCTGAAAGTCTGCCCGATGGAGGTGGAGGTCAACAACAACTCGCGCAAGCGGAAGAACGCCACCGAGTGCATTCTCTGCCAGCAGTGCAAGAAGGCGTGTCCGGTGGGAGCGTTGAAATAGTTTTTTCCCGCAGACTTCGCAGACTATCGCAGACTATTATTCTGCGCGAATCATCGAATCACCCTTCCAATAACCATTTCCACGCAGGGATTATTTCAATGGTTCCATATTCATCTTCCAGTGTGCCCTCTTCGTCGTATGTGACAATGGCACGGCGGCGACAAGGGTGAATCCTCGGCAGTTTGCCAAGCGCACCGGATTCCCAGCGCAAAGTGTCAGGATCAGCAATCGAATAGGCAACTTGCACGGCGAGTTTGTCATCAGGCACATAGAAGTCCACCTCAATGTTGGCGTTATAGAAAAACACGCGCTCGTTGTCTTTGTCGTGTCCGTACTTGCGGAAGAGCGAAAGTGCCACCATGTTTTCCAGTAAAAGCGTTTCGCAATCCATCAGCTGAATCGAGAGCAGGCCATTGTCAATGAAATAATACTTGCAAACACTCTCTTTCTCCGTAAATGCCGACGCAATGTTCCTCAGGCGCAACAGTAGCCATGCATCTTCAGAAAAGTCCACATAATTGGAGACCGTCGGCACACTGATTTTGCCCGACACGCTGGAAAGGATCTTGGCAATGCGATTGTAAGAGATCGGCTGCATCACGCTTTCCGCCATCTTTTTGAGCATCAGCTGTAAAAGCTTAGGATTAGAAACACCATTGCGTTGGATGATGTCGCCAAGATAAATTTTCTGATATACGCTCGACAGGTAGCTCCTTTTGACGGGCAGGTTGATAGACTCAGGCAGACCGCCCCAGATCAAATATTCACGATACTCACTCATAAAACGCCCTTTCGATTCGGTGGCTGTTAGCGATAGCTCGTCAAACGGAATCTGCTTATACGACAGGTATTCCCGAAAACTGAACGGATACACCTCTACGGGCAGGAAACGCCCTCCCAAGGATGCCATAATTTCCCTCGAAAGCATCTTGGCGTTGCTCCCCGTAATGATAACGTTGTATTTTTTGTCAGCAAGGTTACGTGCAAACTTCTGCCATCCCTCAATGTTTTGCATCTCATCAAAAAACAGCATCGGACGTTTGCCATACATCTCTTGGTGGCATTCCAAAATCAAATTGAAATCGGATGCGGTAAATCCATCCAATCGGGTGTCTTCAAAGTCCAAATAGAGCATATCGGCCCACGTACGGCCGGCTTCCAGCATTTGGCGCATCTTCTGGAAGAGTAGAAACGATTTCCCAGAGCGTCGAACTCCGACAAAAACCTGCAAAGGAAAACTGTCTATGTCGTACTGGCGAGGGAAAACAGTGTATTGTTCGACATCCTTTTGATTGTCAAGGAGAATTTGTTTCAATGTGTTTCTTGCAATGGCCATAATTACAAACGGGTATTTTTATTAAACGACATCTTATAAAACGGTGCAAAAATATAAAATTCCGCTTAATAAAATCCAATGTCGATTTTTTTTGCGAATTTTCGTAGAACATCGCAACCTTTTTTCTGCGCAAATCAGCAGATTCTACGGGCATCCCACTACCACACAAACGGAATCACCTTGTACCGAACTTTCCGTTTATTTCAACACCTCCCAATGTCCGCTCTTGTTGCTGCCGACGCGAGTGATATAACCCGCTGCCTTCAACTCGCCGAGTCGGCGCTTGACAGTGGCCTCAGACACGCCCAACAGAGCACCGTACGCCGCATAATTGAGATCGTTGTCTTTCAATAGAGCTTGATAGAGCCGTTCCGTTATCGGGTCAGCGAAACGTTTTATCGGGTCAGAAAGCGGTTTTATCGGGTCAGCGGACTGGGATTCCTTGAACTCCTCAATCTCTTTGCGGATGTTGCGGGTGTGCTGTTCCAGCATAAACCGACGGAATAGTTCTGTACTTTCCTGTTCCCTTGAATCAACCAACGACTGGATGTACTCTGCTTTGTCTGCTTTGTTGATTTTCACGGGCTCCAGTCCGAATTCATATTGCAGATGATTCATCACCAATCTGGACATGCGTCCGTTGCCATCTACCCAGGGATGAATGGTCACCAATTGATAATGGGCATCGAACGTCAACAGATATTTAGCGATCAAATCGTTAGAATTGACAAGCTGCCGTCTCATTTCGTTCAACTGCAGACAGAACTCCTGCAATTTTTCCGGAACTTTCCGATAATCCATATAGGAGCGTCCACCGATTCCGGCGGTGACGCTGACTAAACGCAAGTCCCCTTTGGACGCATCAAATGAACCTTGCACTGTATTGTACGCACTTCCCGTGTTTTTCATAACCAGTGCGGACAATGTTTTCAGCATTTCCACGGAAAAATCCTTATGCTGCTCGGCAAGCTGCATTGAATGTTCGTAAGCCGCTTTCAGGTCAAGGTTCATCAGCTGTTCCTGCATACTTCGTCCCTTCGCGGCAATACCCTCATCAAACAGCAGCTGGTTCTCAATTTCCGTGACGGTACTCCCCTCAATAGCCGTGGAATGGGTAATAATGGAATACAGATAGAATTTTTTGTAGTCTATCTGTTCCGAAATTCCCAACGATTGATACTCATTGAGTGCGTCAAGCAATTGTTGTTCCTGTTTCGTGACCATCACAGCTGTTTTTCGGCTGCAAAAGTACTATTTTTCCTGATATTTTTCCCGCTGAATAGAACATAGCAGATCATTTTCCACACAAGTCTGCGAGTTCTGCGGGAAAACCATTCGGCTAATCCTCTTTCACAATCGGGTACAGTTCTACGAATTCGCCTTGATGGCTCTGACCGTCGTTGATGAGCTCGGCCATCTTCTCACCTACCGTGTCGATGTCGTGGAAGCCGGGGAGACTCATGTTGCCGTTGAGGTCGGTGGTGGTGGGTCCCGGGTGCACCGAGAAAATCTCCAGCGGGGTGTTGTGCTGCTGGAACTCGATGGCCATCACGCCCATCATGGCGTTCTGGGCGGCCTTGCTCGTCACGTAGGCTAACGGATGCCAGTAGGGACTGATTTCCGACGGCACGGTGACGTTGACAATCCGGCCGTGGTTCTTCGCAAGCAGAGGCATCAGCAGCTTGGTGAGCGCGAAAGTGCCGACGAAGTTCACTTCGAGGGTCTCCCGGATGTCGCCGATTTCCGTATGGAGGCTGTCCACGCCCATGTCGCCCGGGATACCGGCGTTGTTCACCAACAGCGAAAGTTCAGGGTGTTTGTCGTTCAGCTCGCGGGCGGCGTTTTCCACGCTCGCAAGGTCGGCCAGCTCCACGCATACCCATCCGGGCACATCGATGCCCAAGGCGGTGAGCTCGCGGATGGCCTTCTCCGCACGTTCCTGATTTCGCGCCCCGATGATGATTCTCCAGCCGCTCAGGCCGAGATGTTTCGCAATGCCGAATCCGATTCCTTTATTGGCTCCAGTGATGAATGCAGTCTTTTCCTTCATTTTTTAAGGTTTAGAAATTTGTTTGATATGAAGCTGCAAAAATACACTTTTATTGTTTTCTCCCGCAGAAATCGCAAAATATCGCAGAAACTGTCGTTATTGCTTCGAAAAACACCGGATATCCGTCAGAGGCTATCCAACAATTCCTGACACTATGATTATGATCAGGGCAATGGGAGCGACGATGCGCAGGATGAAGTAGTAAAGTTCGAAGAATCTGCATTTCAGTGCGCCGCCGTTGGTGATCTCGTCCTTGACTTCCACCTTCGGGTAGAACCAGCCGAGGAAGATGGTCGTCGCCAAGGCACCGATAGGCACCAGGTAGGAAGCGGTAACGAGGTCGAAGAAATCGAAAATGGTGCGGTTGAAAAGCGTCCAGTGTCTGATCGGCCCGAACGACAGGGTGCAGAAAATGCCGATGACGAATATGCTAATCATGCTGATAATCGAGCTTTTGCGACGAGTCCAGTGGAGTTCTTCCACCGAGAAGGCTACGATGATTTCCTGCAAGGAAATGGTGGAAGTGAGTGCGGCAATACCTAATAACAGGAAGAAGACAGCGGCGAACAATCCTCCCATCGGCATATTGTTGAAAACATTAGGCAGCACCACATAGACGAGTTGCGGACCGCCGGCGGGATCCATCCCGAAGGAGAAGACCGCCGGGAAAATCACCACTCCCGCCAATATCGCCACCATGAGATCGCACACGGAAATCCACAGGCTTGTCTTGAACAGGGAATCTTCCTTGCGGATGTAAGAACCGTAGGTCACCATCGCGCCCATACCGAGGCTGAGCGAGAAGAACGACTGTCCTAACGCGCCTAACACGCCCGCGCCCGTCAGCTTGCTGAAATCGGGCTTGAAGAGGAATTGCAAGCCCTCTTTCGCGCCAGGCAACGTCAATGAACGGACAACCATCAGCAACAGCAGGACAAAGAGAACCGGCATCAGAATCTTGGAAATCTTTTCGATGCCCTTTTGCACGCCAAAGGAAATCACTAACGCCGTAAGCATCAGAAAACAAAATTGATACAGCAAAGGCCAGAAGGAACCTGCGGTGAAAGAGGCGAAGGCATCGGCGATCTCGTTGGGTGTCAGCCCGGACAGAGAGTTAGTACACGACAAGACGATGTAGTTGAGCGTCCACCCAGCCACCACGCTGTAAAAGGCGTAGATGAGAACCACCGCCAGTATGCTGAAATAGCCAATAGTGGCCCATCCTTTCTTGCGTTCCAATTTCTTGTACGCGCCCACCACATTGCTCTGTGTACGACGGCCTATTACAAACTCGGTCATCATCAGCGGGATACCAATCGCCAAAACAAAAAACAGGTTGACAATCAAGAATGCGCCGCCGCCGTTCTGTCCTAACATATAAGGATAGCGCCAAATGTTTCCCAATCCGACCGCACCGCCCGCCGCGGCCAAAATAGCTCCTATGTTCGAGGTGAAACCTCTCGATTTGTTATTGTCCATTTGCTTCTGATTAAATTATGGTCTTCTGACCGTTATGGGTATCGATAACCGTCGGGCGTATGCAATTCATCCCTACATTCATCGCATCATCTTATCATCGTCACTTTTCCCGCAGCCACTTAAATATCGTCTTCCATGACGGTTTTTTGCCATAGTTCAAGATGCCGATTCGATAAATTTTAGCTGACACCCAAATGCTTAACACGAGGAATCCGAGCGCAAGTCCCATGGAGAGAAATAGTTCCCACGAGTGAACGCCAGATGGCAGTCGCACCATCATCGTCACCGGAGATGTGAGCGGGATCATGGAGAGCCAGAACGCCAAAGCTCCGTCCGGATTAGTGGAAATGCTCGGGACAAAGACAATTGAAAGAATCAGCGGGAGCGTAATAGGCATCGTATATTGCTGAGAATCACTCTCGTGATCCACCACAGAGCCAGTTGCAGCATAAAGCGTGGAATAGATCAGGTATCCTACGACAAAGTAGAAAATGAAGCATAAGATAATCGCGCTAAACGAGATGGCGAAATAATTCTGAATCATTTCGAAAATGTTCTCGGGAGCGACAGACAGCCCCGCGCCTTCGGGCACCAAATCGCCGGAAGAGGTCATGTTGGTAACCGTTTCCACCTCTTCATCGCTGAAGAGATGAGGTGCAGCCAACTGCACACCGCCAAGGATTGCGGCCGACAAGGCTATCCAAATCACCAGCTGAGTGAGACCCACCAATGCAATACCGACAATTTTGCCGATAAGTAATTGCGTCGGGCGTACCGACGAGATCAGCACCTCCACGATGCGGTTGGACTTTTCTTCCAGCACACCGCGCAGCACCTGACTGGCAAACATAATGATAATGAAGTAGATAACAAGTCCGCACACCATACCGAAAATCTGGTTGATTTCGGCATCGTGCTCCTTTTCAACGCCCTGTTCATCGATCTGGATCGTGGCGGATTCCGCTTTCGCCAAACGCTGCATATTCTCGTATCGCGAAGGTTCTATATTCAAAGAATCTTTCAGCAATTGATTAAAAAAAATGTCATCCATCTGATCCTCCACCTCGGATTGCAGTCCAGTAGGAAGACTTTTCTTGTAGTAGATATTGGATTTCATGCCTTGCGAGTTGTCCAAGATCTGCAAAACCACATCAAAATCCTGTTCGAAAGCCTCTTTCTTAATCTGCTCAATATCGCCGGAGCGATAACTGAACTCATAATGCTTGCTATCTTCAAAATTATTGATGAAAATCTCGCTCTCATCGACCACCAGAATTCTGGAAAATTGTCTCTGTTCATGAAGGGTGACCAGGAGAACGGGCAGAACTATCATGGCTACAAACAATATCGGCATCAAAATGGTAATGATGATGAACGATTTTTTCTGAATGCGCGTCAAGTATTCGCGTGATATAACCAATAGAGTCTTATTCTTCATGGCTGGAAAGTTGGTTCGCATTTTCCACCTGCTCGATAAAAATCTCATTCATGGTGGGCATTATCTCATTAAATGAATGAATTTCACTATATTGCATGAATAATTGCAACATTTCGTTAGTTGTTCGATTATCGGGAATCTTGATTTCAAAACGGGTATAATAATCATTAGTCGGACCATATTTAACAACAAACTGCTGATTATCAAGTCGTTCAAGTAATTCATCCGAAAAACGAGAGACCTCCACCGACATGATGTTTTTCTTAAAACGGTTCTTCACCTCGAAGATGTCGCCTTCGAGAATTTTGCGAGAACGGTTAATCAGCGCGATATGGTCGCAAATTTCTTCAACGGAGGCCATATTGTGAGTGGAAAGGACGATAGTCGTCCCCTCTTTTTTCAACTGTGCAATCTCATCTTTCAGCAAATTGGCATTGATAGGATCAAAACCACTAAACGGCTCATCCAGAATCAGAAACGATGGCTTGTGGAGGATAGTCGTGATGAACTGTACTTTCTGCTGCATGCCCTTGGAAAGTTCCTCCACGGGTTTGTTCCACCACTCCATAATGCCGAACTGTTCGAATTTCGCACGCAGACGTTTGTAGGCTTCTGCCTTTTCAAGTCCCTTTAACTGAGCAAGATATATCGCTTGTTCCCCCGTTTTCATCTTTTTATAAAGACCTCGCTCCTCTGGAAGATAACCCATGTCATAGATATCTTCAGAGGCTAACGGATGTCCTTTGAATAAGATTCGGCCCTGATCCGGGAAAGATATGCGCATCAAAATACGAATCAAGGTCGTTTTTCCAGCACCGTTAGGACCCAACAGACCAAAAACAGAACCTTGAGGCACAGATAAAGAGATGTCATCCAGCGCCATAAAGTCAGAGAAGCGCTTGGTTACATGCTCAACGTCAATTATTTTCATACCGCAGCGTTGTTTTTCTTCTTTTTCTTCTTTTTCTTTTTCTTAGCACCGGCCTGAGGCGCCACATAAAAATTGGCGTTGGCATTGGCTATGTTAAGCAATTCTTTGGTGTTTATGAAATTGAAGTTCTCAGGCAGCGTAATCTTGTCGTCTGAAAGCTCTGAAAGCTGATGACGAATCAGCATATCGTTGACAGAATTTCGATTATATGTCAAGTACATCATTTTCAGATGATTAGCCAATAAAGGAGCATACTGGTTACGCACTTCTTCGGGATATTCGGAGACCTTTCGGATGAGATTTTGCATATTTACGCCGTAGGTACGGAATCTCACTCTGTTTTTGTTGTTGTATGCAGGCTTCACGAATTCCTTTTTGGTCGTATCTGGCACCGGCCTTGGATAAGGGGAATCTACATCTAATTGATAATCAGACATAATGAAAAGATGATCCCACAATTTATTCCAGAAATCGTCATTATTGCGCCCAGTATCTTCGCTATTCTCTTTGGAATTGACCACATCGCTCATGATGCGGACGATAGCATACGCAGTGCGGGTGCGTTCTTCGCGATCCTCCACCTTCACACATTCTTCCACTAATTTCTGGATATTTCTCCCGTACTCTCTAATAATAAGCCGATTACGTTTTGTATTATATTCTACCATGTTATAATATTGCGTTTTCCTTTGAAAGCGCAAAGATACAATTTTTTCGGCTTCACTTCCCTTCTCGTTTCAAAATAATTAACACCGTGTAAATCAAAATCTTAATATCCATAAGGATAGACATATTCTCAATGTAGAGAATATCCCATCGGAGGCGCTCGAGCATTTCATCTACATTCTCCGCATAGCCGAAACGCACTTGTCCCCATGAAGTGATGCCGGGCTTCACACCGAGCAAGAGTTGATAATAGGGTGCTCGCTCCATGATTTGATCGATGTAATATTGCCGTTCCGGGCGCGGTCCCACCAATGACATCTCGCCCTTTAGCACGTTGAAAAACTGAGGAGTTTCATCCAGACGATACTGCCGCATGAACTTCCCGAACGGGGTGATGCGCGGGTCGTCGTCAGAAGAGAGCATCGGCCGGCCAGTCTCGGCATTTTCGCACATGGAACGGAACTTGATGATATTGAAAGGCTTGCCTAAAAAGCCGACACGTTCCTGACGGTAAAAAACCGGGCCCGGTGATGATTTTTTCACTCCTATGGCCAGACAAACATAGACTGGAGAAAGCAGGATAATAGCCAATAACGAAAAGACAATGTCGCAACCACGTTTCAAATAACGCTGCCATGTAGGCAGATATTCGGGGGTGATGGAGATCAACGGTTCATCAAGCACCGAGGAGGTTTTGACGGAACCCATCAGAACATCGTGCTCCTGCGGAACAAGACTCACTGTCAGGTTGTGGTTACGACGCACCAACGCCAACACTTGATGTATATATTTCCTCTGACCGTTATGCAATGCCACCACAATTTCTTCGATATGCTGGTTTTCAACAACTTGACTAATATCGGAAATATTCCCCACACACAATAGTTTGCCCTGCATCATATCGGGCTGATGATCATCTACACGGATATATCCCACAAAAATATGCCCAGAACGGGGATTCTGCTTCAGCACTGTTTCGTAGGCCTTAACCGCCATCTCATCGTTGCCCACAATGATGGTGTTGAAACCCGCCTCGCCACTATGTATCTTCTTGTTTACGTGGGAGGTGATGATTACGCGCGGAACATAGGTTAACAAGAATTGCCAGAAGAAAAGAAAAAGCAAATATTTCACATAATCGTGCGGGGATGTGACAATATCATCCAGAATGAAAATGAAAAAGAAAACCAAACAACCGAAAATTGTCACCCCAATGGTAGTCACCAGTTCATCCAGACGAGATTTTCTGACAATTTTATTATAATAGCCGAAAAAAGCATGGAAAAAGAGCCAATAGAGGGGATAAAGAAGCACTCCCGACCAGAATTTCGCATTGGTTTGGAGAGAAGCTATGATACTGGACAAATCCGCAGACTCGCCCACGTATTTACGATATGCGTACAGCCCCACCCAGGTCAAGATGGCAGCTAACACATCGAAAATCAAATAGATGCAGGTTAGTTTGGTTTTGTTCATGGGCACTACGCAGTACGAATGAAAATAACTTTGATATCGTCGATGTCAACGCGACTCACTTTTCCTTCATCGCCCACTCCACTCAGAATCAGATTCAACTGTGTGGCACCGCCAGTACCGTTATGATTGAGGTTTATGGTGTTGGTCAAATCGAGATGAATGGTTTTCCATTTGTCAGGGGAAGCATAAAGTCCTGCGATGGGATGCGCATAATAGGGGTTATATGCTGTGGACATTTTGACAGCCACACTCACGTTCACCTCGGTTTTATAACGCACCTCCAGCATCACCCGATAGCTGCCCACCGGAGCCACAAAAGGGGACGATGTAACATCAAAACTCAGTCCATTTTCATCGCTTAGAATGACTTCGCCGACGTTTTTACCTTCGAAAGTGGTCGGAATCAGGTTCTGTGCGTTCAAAGAAGAAGACGATGGAGTGAAAGAGGTACTGTTGGAAAATGTCTCAAAATAGGGGAACTTGGCGTACTCGCTATAGATGAATTTCGGTCGATTTTGAGAAACTTCGTAGGTTGTTCCTTTTTGAAGAAGCAGTTTCTGTCTGCAAATATTGATGAACGGATAACCCATAATCGTGTTGGTCATACCGTTCAAGGGGAATGCGGGAATGAGAACCAAAGTACTTGTATCAATGCTGTTTACATCAAGTACCGGCACCTTGCAGGGAAGTTCCCAACATCCAAGATTTTTATTGTTGACATAGACATTGACGTGGGTAAAGTCATGTTTAGTGAGAGCTTCCAAGTGCTCTTGGTCGAAATTCTGGTCATGCGTCTCATTGAACTTGCTCACATCGATGCAATTCACAAAATCTTCCGGGGTGATATGAATGTACACCGGAGTCAAATCCGGCTCTTTACAGGAATTCACTAAAAAGGTTACGGCTATTATGCTTAAAATCAATAATATATACTTCCTCATAATCGAAAATTTCGATTGCATAACGATAAAATTAAGATATTATTGCAAATTAAAAAATTTTTTCGATTTTTGCGGCCATGAAAAATAGTGACTCGAACAAAGGATTAGGATATATAGCCATACTCTTGGCCATGCTCTTTTGGGGCCTCAGTTTTGTATGGATTAAACAATTATTAATCAACAACTTCCCTGTTTTCACCATCGTATTTATCCGGTTGGTGTTAGCTTCGATTGTGTTCGTCACTCTGCTCAAATTACAGAAAAAATTGCAACACATTGAGCGCAAAGATTACAAGGATTTTTTACTTTTAGCCTTTTACGAACCTTTTCTCTACTTCATTGGGGAGGATTTTGGTCTGAAGTACGTGGACGCAAGCTTTGCAGCCGTCATCATCGCCCTTATTCCGATAGTCATCTCCATCACAATGTATTTTTATGAAAAAGAGCCGATCAGATGGGAATTTGTAGTGGGTGCACTTGTCTCCATGGGCGGAGTAATCCTGCTGACCATGAGTCCTAACGGACAGATTGCATTCAACCTCAAGGGCACCATGCTGCTAAGCTTGGCGGTACTGGCCGCCAGCGGATACAGCGTGCAACTCACCCGGTTGCTGAAGAAGTATTCACCCGCGACGGTGACCACTGTGCAGAACTTCATCGCTATTCCCTTCTATCTGCCTTTCATTCTGATATTTGATATCCACCAATGGCCTTCGCTGAACTGGAATTTTTCCTCTATTTCCAGCCTCGTTTGCCTCGCATTGCTCTGTTCTGCGGGCGCTTACATGCTCTACTCATACTCCGTCAAACAGCTCACAGTCAGCAAAACATGCGTGTTTACGAACCTAATCCCAATTGTCACGCTCTTGGTGGCCGCCGCTATCGGACAAGAAGCATTCACTTCCATCAAATTCTGGGGAATCTTGGTGATTGTGGTGGGCGTCACGTTCAGCCAGTTGAGAATAAGAGGATTAGAAAATAAGAAGATTAGAGGATAACGATAGATGTCGAAATTATTCAAGATATTATTATGTACGATGATGATCATCGGGATTGCGGTGCCTGCGTGGGCCCAACGCTCTCGTGTGACATTATCGGGCAGTGTGGTGGATGCCTCGAACGGGGAAACCCTGTTAGGGGTATATATCATCCTGACTGACCTCACGAATTCTTCCAATGTACAGGGCTGCGCTTCAAACCAAGCGGGCTACTACTCTATCACCGTGGTTCCCGGAAAATACAAACTAAGTGTCAATTACTTGGGATACAAAAAGATAGAAGACACAATAGCTTTAAGTCGCAATATCTCACGCAGAATTGAGATGGAGCCTTCTGCTATTACGGGCGAAGAGGTGGTGATTCAGGGCGAGCGCGGGAACGTCAATGTGTCGAGCGCGGATGTGGGCCGTATGGAACTGAGCATCCAGACCATCAAGGCATTGCCGGCACTAATGGGGGAGGCTGATGTTATCAAGTCTATACAGTTGCTACCGGGGGTTCAGTCGGGCGGCGAAGGCAACTCCGGTTTTTACGTGCGAGGGGGAGGCACCGACCAGAATCTCATCCTCCTTGACGATGCCACCATCTACAACCCCGACCATCTTTTCGGTTTTTTCTCGATTTTCAACGCTGATGCCGTGAAAAGCGTCGAACTTATCAAGTCGGGAATGCCGGCCTATTTCGGTGGACGCGCCGCTTCCATCCTGAACGTCTATCAAAAGGAAGGCAACATGAAACGTTACGAGGTTGATGGCGGCCTCGGGGTCGTCTTCTCGCACCTCACCGTGCAAGGTCCCATCGTCAAAGACCGTGCCTCCTTCCTGATTTCCGCGCGCCGCACCTACATCGATGTCCTTATGCAGCCATTCCTCAAGAAAGACAGTCCCCTAAAAGGGACCAATTTCTACTTCTATGACATAAACGCCAAATTCAACATCGTCATCAACCAGCGTCATCGCCTCTACTTTGGTGCCTATTACGGACACGACGTTTATGGTTTCAAGTCGAAAACCCAACAGACAAAAATGACTTTCCACTGGGGTAATGCTGCTGCTTCGGCACGATGGAACTTCATCATCGCCAACCAACTGTTCCTCAACACTTCCGCCACTTTCAGCTATTACGATTTCGGCACCGACATGGTGATTTCCCCCTACTCCTTCGGACTGGCGTCGGGTGTGCGCGACTACAGCTTGAAGAGCGAGCTCACTTGGATTCCGACCCCGAAGCATAACCTCCGTTTCGGCGTGCATGATGTGCTTCACGACTGCATTCCGGGATATTTCAACGTGGAGGCCGGCGTGGGTGTAAGCTTTGACTTGCCAAAAGCGCAACACTATCTCGGCAACGAGCTGAGCATTTATGCCCACGACGAATGGGACATCTCCCCGCATTGGAAACTCAACATGGGCGTGCGTTACACCAACTACCAACACCTTGGCCCATTCACACGCTTCATAATCGACGACTTCGGACACATTGTAGATTCCATCGTTTACCCAAAAGGGAGTTCCATCGCACAGTACAATCGTGCGGAACCCCGTTTATCGTTGCGTTGGCTAATAGACTCCACCACTTCCATAAAAGCCTCTGCCACATTAAACTACCAGTTTATGCATCAAGTTTCCATCGCAAGTATTTCCCTTCCTACCGATGTATGGATCCCCTCCACAGACCTTCTGAAGCCGCTCACTGTATTCCAATACTCCTTAGGTGTCTTCAAAAACTTCCATCATGACATGTTTGAAACCTATATCGACTTGTACTACAAGCAGATGTACAATCTCGCTGAATATAAAGAGGGGTTGGATCTCAGCATTTTGAGAACCAACGCCGATCAGTTATACACGTTTGGCAAAGGCTGGTCTGCAGGCGCGGAGTTTTTTATCAAGAAGTCGAAGGGACGTTGGACAGGCTTCATCGGCTATACGCTTGGGTTCACGCGGCGACAGTTCGACGACCTCAACGGCGGGAAACCATTCTGGGCGAAATATGACCGCAGACACGATGTCTCCATCAGTATCTCATACGAAATTATACGTAACAAGTTGAAAGCATCCGCGTTATGGGTCTTTCAATCAGGCAACACCATGACCGTCCCTCTCGGCTACTATCTATACATGGGCTCCGTTGTCACCGAATTCAGCGACCGCAATGCATACAGAGTCAATCCATACCACCGACTCGACATCTCCGTCGATTGGACCATCAAGAAGACCTCCAAGTTCGAAACGGGCCTGAACTTCTCGATTTACAATGTCTATAACCGACAGAACCCCTTCTTGGTCTTCTTCGAAACCACCGTTACCACCGATGGCGGCGACATGACGAGTTTCTCTATGCAAAACCACGCTTACCAGATGAGCTTGTTCCCGATTATTCCTTCTGTGATGTGGACATTTAAGTTCTGACGATGAATGGCGATGAATGGCGATGAATGACGATGAATGACGATGAATGACGATGAATGACGATGAAAAAAAGAGGGTGTGTCAAAAGTCCAAAAATCGGCATTTTTCGATTTGTAACTATCTGATAATCAAATAGCAATTTTTGCCAAAACAGACTTATGACACACCCTCTTTTTTGTGATCACTGTTTTGCGATGGGAGGGGTACCGCCGCCGGACAGGATCCAGTCGGCGGCTGTTTCGATGATATTGTCCTTGCCTTGGTCCACAGCAGCGGGATCGAGAAGCACGTGCACATCTGGCGGAACGCCGTTCTCATAGTTGCCGCCATCAAGGGCGATGGTGCGGGAGCAGCTGAAACGATAGAACCAGCCGTTGGGCAGTGCACCGCCGTTGGGCAGTCCTGTGCCACCGCCCGTGTAGTCACCAAACAGCTTTACGTTGTCGAATGCCTGCATGGCGAGGGAGAAGAACGATGTTGCGCTAAATGATCCGCGGTCAACCAAAACAGCCACAGGTTTGATGTAGGGGGTGTTCTTGCCCAAAATGCTACTGTCGGGAGCGAAATCATCCAAAAGAGGAGTGAAATCGTTGTGGTCGGGACCCGCTTTGTGCTGCACTGAATAGATCTTCTGATGGTGACAATCGAAAATACTCATCAATTTGGCGACGTTCGAGATACTGCCACCGCCATTCTGACGCAAATCGATAATCAGACCGGCGCAATCTTTATACATATCCGTAACATGTATCAAATCATAATCGCTAAGACTTGATGAAAAGGATGCGTAACGGATGTATGCCACCTTGCCGTAGCGGATGGCGTTGTGTTTCAGCGAGCCTGTCTGGTGACCTTGCAGTGTCAAATAGTTGAGCGTAATCAGGTCTTCATCGAAACAGTTATACTCACTCATCCAATATGAAATAGTATCACTGCGCATGATGTCGAATTCGTTCCATAGGTTAGTATGGCCATCACGTAACGTGTTGAGCATGGCAGAACAAACGCGAAACAGGCTGTCGTCGCTCATCTCGTCATTGACCATAGGGCTGTAAACCCTATAAACAGAATCCCAATCCACGCTCTTCACATCGAAGAAGGTGTACAGTTGATCCACTCTGTTCCACAGATAATCGAAAACATGAGTGGGGGTTTTATCCTCGTCTCTGTCTAAAAACAAATGTTCGCAAGAGGAAAGAGCCGTTGCCAAAAGGCACAATATGATGATATGGATTTTTTTCATTGCAGTGAGGAATTATATTTTGAACATGAATTGTAAATATCCCGTTCTACAGGCATTGTCGTACCGATAAGTCCCTTTCTTTCCAGTGGAGAACAAATCCACTCGATGGCCGAACGAGATACGGTTGCCATTGCGCAAATTGACGGTGAGCCCGATGTCGTAGGAGTAGCCTGGGAACCATTTGTTCACCGGCTCATTCGATCTGGTCAGCAATGCCATGACATCGTCGTCGTTCAAGGGAGGTTGCACGTAGGCGAATCCGGGTCGAGAGCCGAATGCAAACAACGGCAAAGAGAACTTGAGAGCTGCGGTCAACCACGGATGGGACTTGTCGTTCTTGTCGTAGGCGAAATCGCACTGCACCAGCTCTTCTGCGGAGAACACCCCGAAAATAGAGAGTGTGGTCTGGGCATTTTGCAAATCAGGAAGGAGTTTCACATCCGCAAATCCGCCCACGGAGGCACCCGACCAAAAATGCCAGCGGCTCCCAGAGGGTTTCAGGCAGCTGTAAAGAAACTCCAGTTTAGTATTGAATCGATGCGCAGTGCCTGAAAGATTGATCGTCAGCGTGGGCAACCATCCAAAATCGAATTGAATATGGCAACGATCCCACTCGTCGGTGATTCCAACTTGCACACCGGCCGTCAAGCCGAAGAATGAATACGGGACAACGCTTTTTTCGACGCAGGTGGTGACGCCCAGGTCGCCCCTGAGATTGAGGAAGAAGGAATTCCCTTTTCCAGCAGTGGCAATCTGAGCGGAGGCTCTTGCGCCTACAGCCAGCAACGCCATCACAACGATGGTTTTCAACAGTAGTTTTTCACTCATAAGCCGATAGTTATAATTTGACGGCAAATGTACGAAAATTTCGCAAACGGAATTTCTGGGTCCTTGCACTAAAATCCTTCGACTTGGCGCCTCCCAAGGACAAATTGTGAACGCAATAAATTGTAATGACAACGTAAGATAAAAAATTATATCTTTGCAGTTTGAAAAAATAACGAACCTATGCCAACAACAACCATTCTGTATGCGGCTCTGACAGTGGGACTTACGGGTCTTATCGCCGCAGTGATTTTATACTTTGTGTCGAAATTCTTCTATGTGGAAGAGGATCCACGCATCGATTTGGTGCAGGCGTGCCTGCCCAATGCCAACTGCGGCGGCTGCGGTTTCGCCGGCTGTCGTGCTATGGCTGAGGCCATTGTGAAGAACAACGACCTCAACGTGGCATACTGTCCCGGCAGTGACACCGCCAAAATTGCCGAAATCATGCACCTGAGTGCTGTCGATCACGAACCACAAGTCTCTGTGGTGCGCTGCAACGGCACCTGTGACCACGCGCCGATGAAGTCGTTCTACGACTCCGCGCTCACCTGCGCTTTCGCAAACACCCTGTTCGCGGGCGAAAAAGCCTGTCCGTACGGATGCCTTGGCTGCGGCGACTGCGTGGCGGCCTGCCAGTTCGACGCCATCCACCTCAACCCGGAGACTCATCTTCCGGAAGTGAAGGAGGATCTCTGCGTAGGATGCAAGGCATGTGCCAACGCCTGCCCGCGCAAAGTGCTTGAAATCCGCGACAAAGGCAAGAACCATCGCCGCGTCTATGTGGCCTGCAACAACAAGGAGAAGGGTGCTGTGGCCAAGAAAAACTGCTCTTCCGCCTGCATCGGCTGCGGCAAGTGCGCCAAGGTGTGCCCGTTCGAGGCCATCACCGTGGAGAACAACCTCGCCTACATCGACTACCACAAGTGCAAAGCGTGCCGCAAATGCGTCGATGAGTGTCCTTCCGGCGCTATCCTCACCGTCGGTTTCCCGCCCAAGAAGGAAACCCCGAAACCCGAACCCGCGTCAGAACCCGTCGCCGCCGAACCCGCACAAGCATAAAACATAATTCCAAGAGGGCTGCAAGCCCGACACGTGTCAACCCAGGGCGAACGCAGTGAGCCCTGGGATCAACAAACGAAAATCAATCAAAATGGAAAATACAGTCGCAACCCTCGAACAGAGAATCGAAGACAATATCAAAGAAAGCGCAAAGCAAATCAAGAAGATGAATCGCAAGACTTTCCGCATGGGCGGTGTGCACCCCGAAGCCAACAAGTTCGCGCACTCCGCACCCGTGGAGACCTTCCCATTGCCCGATGAGGCCGTTGTCTATATGACCCAGCACCTCGGCGCCCCGGCCACCCCCATCGTGCAAAAAGGCGACAAGGTGAAGGTTGGCCAGCTCATCGGCAAGGCCGAATCGTTCGTCTGCGCCAACATCCACGCCCCCATCTCCGGCACCGTCGTCAAAGTCGATCAAGTGGCCGACATCACCGGATACAAGAAACCCGCCGTGGTGATCAAACGCGAAGGTGACGAATGGGACGAAAGCATCGACACCTCGTTAGACATCATCCACGACATCAAGCTGAAGACCAAGGAGGAGATTATCGAGCGCATGAAGGACCGCGGCATCGTGGGTTTAGGCGGTGCCTGTTTCCCGACGCATATTAAATATATGTTGAAACCGGAGCAGAAATGCGAGTTCCTGATCGTCAACGCAGCTGAGTGCGAACCCTATATCTCCACCGATAACCGTGTGATTCTGGAGCGTTGCGAGCAGTGCATGATCGGTATCGAGATTGCGCTCATAGCGTCGGGTGCGCCCAAGGCCATCATCGGCATCGAGGAGAACAAGCCGCGCGCCATCAAGATGCTGATGGAGACGGCGAAACGCTACCCAAATATCGAAGTACAACCCCTGAACATCAAATACCCACAAGGTGCAGAGAAACAGTTGATTAAAGCTATCACAGGCAGAAGCGTCCCGAACGGTGCGTTGCCGATTTCCGTGGGATGCATCGTCAATAACATCACCACGATGTACACCATCTACTTGGCCGTGCAAAAGAACAAACCGATCGTGCAGACCTACACCACGGTCTCCGGCCGCTCGCTGCGCCCCGACCAGTGCAAGAACTACCGCCTGCGCATCGGCACTCCGATCCTGAGCGTGCTGCAGTCGGTGGGCATCCCCGATGACACCGGCAAGATCATCTCCGGCGGTCCGATGATGGGCAAGGCCATCGCCAACTTAGGCGCCTACACCGCCAAGGGCATGTCGAGCCTCCTGTTCATGAACGAAGAGGAGAGTGCGCGCGGTGAAGTGCATCCCTGTCTGCGTTGCGGCAAGTGCGTGAGCGTCTGCCCGATGGGGCTGGAGCCCTATATGCTGCACACCTTCACGGATCTGAAACGTTGGGACGACACCGAGAAATACGGCATCATGAACTGCATCGAGTGCGGTTCATGCGCCTTCATCTGCCCCTCGAACCGCCCGATTCTGGACATGATCCGCGTCGGCAAGGCCAAAACCGGCGGCATTATCAGAGCGAGAAGCACGAAATAGTATTCGATCGCTAAGAAAATGAACGAAACGATCGCGGGCAAGATGTCCGCGATTTTTTTTGTAGGGACGGCATTGATTTTTGTATAACTTTGCAGCTCATAAAACATATAGAATATGAAACACCTTATATTGAACGTAAATAATTGTAAGACAGCGTTTTTAAAACAAATTTGCTTTATTCTTTTCCTCAT
Organism: uncultured Bacteroidales bacterium; assembly: GCA_946409645.1. Taxonomy (GTDB): domain Bacteria; phylum Bacteroidota; class Bacteroidia; order Bacteroidales; family WCHB1-69; genus F23-D06. The sequence goes on along the minus strand of CAMJXE010000012.1, from coordinate 22,256 downwards.
GTTTTTGTTCGCGAGTGCCTATGCGCAAACTCCGGCGAAATATTGGGTGGCGTTCACCGACAAGAAGGGCTCCCCCTACTCTATCACCAAACCCGAAGCTTTCCTCTCACCACGCGCCATCGAGCTGCGCAAAGCGCACGGCATCGCCATCGACGAACGCGACCTGCCCGTAAATCCCGACTATGTGCGACAGGTGCTTGCCCTCGACACCGCCGCCCGCTGCTTCACCACCTCCAAATGGCTGAACGGCATGACCGTCTATGCCATGCGTGATGACATGAAGGAGGCCATCGAGAAACTGCCCTTCGTGGATTCCGTGCAGCGCACCATCGCCATGAAAGAGCCCGAACCGCCCATAGAACCCGCCTACGTTTTCCCTGAACACAACGGCAAACCGGCATTCTCCTATCAGTCTGACATTCAAAAGAATAATGACTTCGATTACGGCAAAGCTGCGTCTCAGGTGCGCGTAAACAATGTGCACTGGCTGCATCGCATGGGATTCCATGGCGAGGGTATGCAGATGATGATCCTCGACGGCGGTTTCCAGAATATAGACACTATCTCCTGTTTCGAAATCCTGCGCAACGACAACCGGCTGCTTGGTGCGCGTAATTTTGTGCAACCCGAAAAAGACCCGATGCGCAAGCACACACACGGCACGATGGTGCTCTCTTGCATCGCCTCTTACCTTCCCGGACTGCTGGTCGGTACCGCCCCAATGGTGCAGGTCTATGTCGCACAGACCGAAGACGGTCGCAGCGAGAACCGTATTGAGGAGGACAACTGGGTGGCCGGTTTGGAGTACGCCGACAGTCTTGGTTGTCAAGTGCTAAATTCTTCGTTAGGCTACACCACTTTCGACGACACGGTGAACCAGCGCACCTACGCCGACCTGACGGGTGAGGTGAGCCGCGCGTCGAGAGCCGCCACCATCGCCGCATCCAAAGGCCTGTTAATCTGCAACAGTGCGGGTAACGAGGGCGGCAAGAAGTGGAAGTACATCGGCGCACCCGCCGACGCGAAGGATATCATTACCGTCGGTGCTGTGAACACCAAGCGCAACCGCGCCTACTTCAGCTCGTTCGGTCCCACCGCCGACGGCCGCATCAAGCCCGATGCCTGCGCCGTGGGGCGCAACACCTACATTTCCACCCCAACAGGCATCATTACAATCGCCGACGGCACCTCCTTCTCCTCCCCAATGCTCTCCGGCATGGTCGCCTGTCTGTGGCAAGCCTTCCCCGAAAAGAGCAACTACGAAATCATGGAGGCCATCCGTCGAGCCGGCGACCGAAACACCAGCTTTAATGGCAAAGTCATAGTACAGCCTGACACTAACGACGGCTATGGATACGGCATCACCGATTTTCTTAAAGCATATAATATATTAATGTATAGTGAAGCTGATGTTTTCTTCAAGAATTACTCCACACAAGACGGGATCTTCTCCGTCATGACGGTTGCCGGCGATACACCCGACAAGGTGATAGCCATCCCGTATGAAGTTGTCAACGGCCAGGTTGTCAAAGGGAAGCCGCTCAACCTGAAAGTCAAAACGGTTATTGAGGAGAAAGGCTTTTACACCTATGAGATCAAGCTCCCGAAACTTTCAAAGCGGAAGCCTTACCAGCTCTACCGCATTGATTTTATCATGGCCGGCAAAACGGTAAGCCGCATTGTAGGACAAGAGTGGCCGCTGGAAGAGAAAAAGTAATGATGAAACGACATACCTTATTATTAGTAGTATCCACACTGCTTCTGCTGTTGGTTTCCTGCCACAGAGATCCCCTCAAACATTTTGAAGGCCAAACGTTTGGCACGATGTATGCTATCACCTACGTTGACCGTTCAAACGGGATTTCGGACATGCAACTACACCAACAAATCGACTCACTGCTGTCGGATTTGTCGCACACCTTCTCCATTTTCGACACCAACTCGCTGATATACCGCTGGAACAAGGGAGAAGACGTTCCGTTGAACGAGGATTTCCTCAACGTTCTCCGACTTTCCAAGACAATCAGCGCAAATACCGACGGCGCGTTCGACTGCACCGTGCAGCCGTTGGTGCAGCTGTGGGGGTTCGGCAAGGACGGCGTGCGGCACACGGTTGGTGACGACACCCTTACGACGGTACGCGAGTTTGTCGGTTTCCAACTTGTTGACTTGCAAGGCGACAGCATTCTACGCAAAGATCCGCGCGTGCAGCTGAACTTCAACGCCGTGGCGAAAGGCTATGCGGTCGATCGGGTGGCCGACTGGTTGGTGGAGCAGGGCTACACGGATTGTCTTGTCGAGATCGGCGGGGAGGTAGTAGCCCGCGGCAACAAGAACGGCAAGCCCTGGAAAGTCGGAATCCAGCGACCGACTGAGACAGCTGACGGCGACAAGGAGAGCATCGAGTCGATGGACCTGAAAGATCATCGCGCCGTGGCCACGAGCGGCAACTACCGCAACTATTTCGAGGAGAGCGGCGTACGCTACACCCACATCCTCGACCCGCGCACCGGCCGGCCCGAGCGCACCAACCTGCTGAGTGTCACGGTCATCGCCCCCGACTGCGCCACCGCTGACGCCTACGCCACCGCCTTCATGGTGCTCGGCCACGAGAAGTCCGCGCAAATCGTGAAACAGCATCCGGAATTGGAGGCGTGGTTTATCGTTGCGGAGGAGGACGGAAAGTTCACGATAATGCGATAATCTTTTTTGCCCCCATGCAATAAATCTATAACTAATACGTTTATTAGTTATAAACCTATTAGCTCAAAGGTATGGAAAAACCATTTGAATTCGGAAAGACTGTCAGCGGCAACACTTTCACAGACAGGGAAAAGGAGACGGCCAAACTCATCTCCAATTTCAATTATGGCGTAAACACGTTCATGGTTTCCCCCCGCCGGTGGGGAAAAACATCCTTGGTAAAGAAAGTGAAAGGATTAACGGAAAACAAAAACCTTAAGGTTGTGTATGTGGATGTTCAACGTTGCCGAAATAAGGAAGAGTTCTGCGAACGGCTTGCTTCAGCCGTACTGACCCAAACGGCAAACAAGATGGAGGAATGGATGGAAAACGCCAAAGATTTCCTCAGCCGTTTCAGCATTGGTGTCAATGCCAACCCAGATCCTATTGGCGAAATGACTTTAAAACTGCAACTCTCTCCAAAAGAGCGTTCCATAGAGGATTTACTTCAACTTCCCGAACGTATTGCACAGCGGAAAAATCTACGGATAGTCGTATGTGTTGACGAGTTCCAACAAATTGGCAATTACACAGACTCGCTACATTTTCAAACCGAGTTACGATCGGTTTGGCAACATCACGAACTAACATCCTATTGCTTGTTTGGTAGCAGGAAACACATGATGGAGGCACTTTTTGATGACGACACTAAACCGTTTTACAAATTTGGGGACATCATGTATCTGCCGCGCATTCCCGCCAACTACTGGGTAAAATACATCACTGACAAGTTCAAGCAAGCGGAAAAACAGATCACAAGAAATCAAGCACTATGGATTGTAGAACGGGTTGACGGGAACTCTTCATACGTGCAACAGCTTTCTTGGTACGTGTTTCAAAGGACTTCTCGAAAAGTATCAGATGGAATACTAAACGAGGCTCTCCGTGAACTAATCGAGCAGTGCAACGACATTTTCGAGGCTAAAACTGACGATCTGACAGCCTATCAAATGAATTTTCTTCGAGCCATCGCAGATGGACACCACACAGGACTCTCTTCTGCTGAAATTATTCAAAAGTACCATTTAGGGTCATCCGCCAATGTTTCTATCATAAAAAAATCCCTCACAGACAAGGATCTCATCCTAACCGAAAACAAAGAAATCTTTTTATCTGATCCTGTCATGGGCCTTTGGCTACAACTGGACCAATAAATGTTAACCTCAAAACCACGGTGGTTCATAGTCGCGGAGGAGGACGGAGGGTGGAAGGTAATTAGGAATTAGAACTGACAAACAAGGCAAAAAAAAAATCAAGAGTGCCAATTAGATTTTTTGTATCTTTGCCGAAAGTTTTGCGCACAATATAAACTGCGTAATACAACGAAATATCTTTTTACACATAGTATTATATGCGTAACGAATATATATTTGACCCATACCCTTTGTCGCAGACCATGCAACGGTTGGCTGCGAATCTCCGTGCCCGTCGTTTGGAGAAAAAACTATCCACCAAGAGCTTAGCGACACTGAGCGGTGTTCCGGCCTCCACTATCCAACGGTTTGAACTGAAACATGTCATTTCGTTGGAGTCCTACGTCTGGTTGGCAAAGGCCCTCGGGTACTCCGAAGAGATGATGCAGCTCCTTGCCGAGCCGAAATACGACACGATGGAGGAACTGCTGGAAATAAACAAGAACAAAACCAGAAAACGCGGCGTATGATAAGAGATATGCAATATGTACGTGTGATGTACCATGGACACAACGTGGGAACACTTTCCATGGGCACTGGCTCGTCAAATTCCGGCATATCTATGACCCGCAGGACATCGGGCAAATGGAATACCGCTATAATGAGGTCGCAAAACGGGCAGGCATTGACGTTCCAGAGTTCCGATTGATGGAAGGGAAGTATTTTGCCACGAAACGGTACGATATCGATGAAAACGGTAATCGGTTGCATGTGGCCACAGCCAGTGGACTGCTCAACGAACCCATTTCCCCTCCGAAAATGGATTACTACGCGCTCTTGCAGCTCACAGGCTACCTCACGCAATCGCCTGCAGCTGTGGAACAACAATTCCGCAGGATGGTTTTCAACCATTACGCCCACAACTACGATGACCACGCCCGCAATTTCAGCTTCATCTATCGCGACGGACATTGGGAATTGTCTCCGGCATACGATCTGACGTACAACGAAACACTTGGAGAACATGCCACATCCGTTAATTTCAAAGGATTGCCATCGGACAAAGACATGATTACCGTCGGCATGAACAACAAGATGAGTCGTGAACGATGCCTGGAAATCATCCGCAAGGTAAAAGACCTCCTCCATACCTCTAACCTATTAACCCACTAACCTATAAACCTTAAACCATAAACCTTAAACCATAAACCTTAAACCATAAACCTTAAACCATAAACCTTAAACCTTAAACCTTAAAACCTTAAAACCTTAAACCATAAACCTTAAACCCTTAAACCCTTAAACCAAACATGAACGAACTAAACAAACAAATCATAGAGGTGCTCTCGAACAGCACCGAGAAACTGAACCACAAGCAGATCGCGGCCAAGATGAAGATTTTCGACAAGAAAGGCCGCGCGGAAGTCATGAAAGAGCTGGAGAAGCTCGTCAACGCCAAGGTCGTGCTGAAGGCCGGCCGCGGCAAGTACAAGCTGAACAGCAAGTTCCAGGACACCAAGACCACCGGCAAGCACTACATCGTCGGCCGTGTGGAGCAGAAACGTAGCGGCATGGCCTTCGTCATCCCGCAGGGCAAACAAGACGACACGCCCGACGAATCCACCATCGACGACATCTTCGTGGCGGACGGCAATCTCGGCAACGCCCTCAACGGCGACCTCGTGAAGGTGGTGCTCTTCCCCGCCCGAAAAGGAAAACGCCTTGAAGGACAGGTGGTTGAAGTTGTAGAGCGCAGCAAACGGCAGCTCGTCGGCACCATCCACATCAAGCAGGGTGTCGCCTTCTTCGTGCCCGACAACACCATCCTGCGACGCGACGTCATCATCCCCGGCAAGGACCTGCGCAAGGCCAAGAACGGCGACAAAGTGGTGGTCCGCATCCTCGACTGGTCGGGCAAGCACCGCAACCCCATCGGCGAAGTCCTCAACGTGCTCGGCAAACCCGGCGGCAACGACGTGGAGATGCTCTCCATCCTCGCCGAAAGCGACTTCCCCGTCGCCTTCCCCAAAGAGGTGGAGAAGGAGGCCGAGGCCATCCCGACCGAGATCCCCGAGAAGGAGATCCTGCGCCGCCGCGACTTCCGCGACACCCTCACCTTCACCATCGACCCCGCCGACGCCAAGGACTTCGACGACGCCCTCTCCTTCGAGCGGCTCGAAAGCGGCCTCTACCGCGTGGGCATCCACATCGCCGACGTCTCCTACTACGTCAGGCCCGGCAGCGGCATCGACACAGAAGCCTACAACCGAGGCACGTCCGTCTATCTCGTGGATCGCACTATCCCGATGTTGCCCGAAGCACTCTCCAACAACCTCTGTTCCCTGCGCCCCGATGAAGAGAAGCTCTGCTACAGCGCGGTTTTCGACTTGGATGACAAGTGCAAGGTGCACAAGGAGTGGTTCGGACACACCGTCATCCGCTCCGACCGCCGCTTCAACTACGAGGAGGCGCAGCAGATCATCGAGACCGGCGAAGGCGACCTCAGCGAGGCCATCCTGCAGCTGCACAAGCTCGCCCAGGTGATGCGCAAGCAACGTTTCGACAACAACGCCATCAGCTTCGAAACCGAAGAGGTCAAGTTCAAACTCGACGAGAACGGCAAGCCCATCGGGGTCTATCTCAAGGAGCAGAAGGAGGCCAACTGGCTCATCGAGGAGTTCATGCTGTTAGCCAACAAGCGCGTGGCCGAGAAGATCGGCAAGAAACGCAGCGTCGGGCAGCCTGAAAACGTCTTCGTCTATCGTGTGCACGACAAGCCGTTGGAGGAAAAGCTCGGTACCTTCAAGAATTTCGTCAAGAAGTTGGGCTTCGACTTGAAAACATCTTCCACCAAGGCCTTCAGCAGCTCGCTGAACAAGATGTTGGAGGGCGAGAAGGGCAAGCCCGACTACGACATGCTGAGCAAGCTCTCCATCCGCATCATGGCGCGCGCCGTCTATACCACCGACAACATCGGCCACTATGGGTTGGCGTTCCCCTATTACACCCACTTCACCTCGCCCATCCGCCGTTATCCAGACTTGATGGTGCACCGACTGTTAGACCGTTACTTAGCGCACCAGCCGTCGGTGAACAAAGAGCAGTACGAGGACTACTGCAAGCACTGTTCCGACATGGAACGGCAGGCGATGGAGGCCGAGCGCAACTCCATCAAGTACAAACAGGCCGAGTACCTCGCCGACAAGATCGGGCAAGAGTTCGACGCGGTGGTGTCGGGCATCTCGAAATGGGGTGTCTATGCCGAACTGAAGGAGTCGCATTGTGAGGGCATGATCCCGATGCGCAGTTTCGACGACGACTTCTACTACATTGACGAAGAGAACTATACGCTTGTGGGATTGCACCATGGCAAGAACTTACGCTTCGGCGACCCTGTGCGCGTGCGCGTGGTGGCCGTCGATATCATCAAGCGCAGAATGGATTTCGAACGGGTGTAAAACTCCTATTATTCAAAAAAGACTATTTTTGCGCAAAATTTCACAATGAAAAAACGACCCGTGCTCATACTGCTCTTCATCGCGACAATCTTCACACTTGCCGCGCGTAAGCCAGCTGACACCCTGTCAGCTGGTCGGTGGGAGTTCGTGCAGAATTTGGGGCAATGGAACGAGGCCGTGCTTTTCAAAACAAACCTTCACAGCGGTGCCCTCTTTTTCGAAAAAGACGGATTCACCGTTTCGCAGCTGCATCCTCAGCAACTTCAGGAAATCCAGGAAGCCAAACATTCCGGAAAACCACTCCCAAGAGCGGTGGTGGATGCCGCCGCCTATCGTGTACAATTCCTTCAATCAAACTGCCAAAATGTCACCGGCGAACGTCCTTACGACCATTACTATAATTATTATATAGGAAAGAACTCCACGAATTGGGCATCTAAAACACCGATTTTCAATCAGTTGCAATATCAACAGTTGTACTCTGGCATCAACCTCGTCTTTACAGAAAAAAACGACTATCTGAAATATGAGTTTCACATTGCACCCGGCAGTGACCCGAAACAGATTCGAATGCTATACGACGGACTGAAAAGCATTGCCAAAGTTGGTGAAGAGCTGCTTCTGCACACCGCTGTGGATCGCATTCTGGAGCTGGCACCATACGCATATCAAATTAACAAGCATAAAGATACTGTCACAATCACTTGTTCTTACCATCTGCAAGGGAACACTCTTTCGTTCGACTTGGGCGACTACGACCCGAGTCTGACTTTAGTCATAGACCCGACGGTAGTCTTCTCCTCCTACTCTGGCTCCACTGCCGACAACTGGGGCTACACGGCCACTTACGACTCACACGGAAACCTTTACGGAGGCGGCATCACCTTTGGTCAGGGTTATCCTACCACTTTAGGAGCTTATCAGGTAGATTTTTGCGGTCTCATTGATGTTTCCATTTCCAAATTCGACGCCTCGGGCAGTTTTCTGCACTACGCCACCTATATCGGAGGTTCCGAATCGGACATCCCGCACAGCTTGCACGTCAACGACAACGACGAACTCTACATCTTCGGAACCACTGGATCTGCGGATTTCCCTGTGACAGTCAATGCTTTCGACACCTCCTTCAACGGGGGGCCGAACACTACGCTTTCCACCAGCCAACATTTTGCTAACGGTGCGGACATTTTTGTCTCTAAGTTAAGTGCCGACGGTACCCAATTGCCCGCCTCCACTTACATCGGAGGCTCCGGCAACGACGGTCTCAACACAGCGAGCGGTCTGCGCAAGAATTATGCCGACGACAACCGCGGCGAAATCATCGTGGACGAAAACAGTAACGTTTATGTGGTTACCTCAACCAACTCGTTGGACTTCCCCATCACCACAACAATCTTTCAACCTGACAGTTCCAGCAAGCAAAACGTTTGCATTTTCAAGCTAAGCCAGGATTTATCGACCATGGTTTGGAGCACCTACTTTGGTGGTAGCGACAACGATGCCGGCTACAGTATGTTTTTGGCGGATGACAAAAGTGTCTATTTCTGCGGTGGCACCACCTCGCCTGACCTGCCTGTGACTGCAAACGCTTTCCAACCTGATTTTTCCGACAGTGCCTCCATCTCCGATGGATTCGTGGCACATCTCTCTTCTAATGGTAATTTACTGTTACACGGCACCTATTTGGGAAAATCCGGCTACGACCAAGCCTACCTGATCAAGGGGGACAACGACGGTTTCCCGCATATACTCGGACAAACCTCGGCCGACAGTCTGCAATGGGTACACAATGCCCAGTATTACGTGCCGGGCGGCGGCCAATTTCTCATCAAATTGTCCCACAATCTGACTTCTGCGATGTGGTCCACGGCCTTTGGCAGCGGAAACGGAGGTCCTGACATCTCCCCCACTGCGCTCATGGTCGATTTCTGTAATAGCATCTACCTTTCGGGATGGGGTTCTCATCAACTTAACGGTTTCGGGGGCACCACGGGCCTGCCCATCACGGGCGATGCGTTCCAAACGACTACCGATGGCAGTGATTTTTACTTCATGGCATTGAGCGAAGACGCATCTAACATCGTGTATGCCACATACTTCGGTGGTGCAACAAGTCAAGCTCGCGAGCACGTAGATGGTGGCACCAGCCGCTTCGACAAACACGGTAGAATCTATCAGGCCGTATGTGCTGGCTGCCACTCTGCCAGTGGAGTGAGCTCTTTCCCTACCACCCCAGGCGCATACGCCACCCAAAACGGCAGCGACAACTGCAACCTCGGTGCAGTCAAAATAGACTTCAACATGCCCGTGGTCGTGGCAGATTTTCTTGTGCCGAATGTCATCTGTCTGCCTGACAGTGTGTTTTTTGAAAATTATTCACAACTTATTAGTAGCCAGACTAACATAACTTGGAATTTTGGAGATGGGACTACCTCTACTGAATGGGAACCACACCATTATTACCAGAGCACTGGTTACTATGAAGTGACCCTTGTGGTACGCGATTTGGGCAGCTGCAACTTATCAGACACCCTGAAAAAGAGGATATTAGTTCTTTCAAACACCTCGTCAACCCTTCCCATGGTGAACATTTGCGAGGGCGATTTCGCGGAATTGGGTATCCCGCCCTCCGTCGGCGTGGACTACCATTGGTCGCCGACAGGATCACTGAGCAACCCGAATATCTCCAATCCTATCGCAACACCCGAACAGACAACCACTTACACACTGATTGCCTCCACCGAAGCTTGTGTTGACACCATCACCCAGCAGGTGTGCATCCACACCCTGGATGTGCAAACTTCCGACGACACCATCATCTGTCCGCTCGGCACAGCCACCCTTTCCGTCACTGTGACCACGTCTGACAGCTATCAGGTGGATTGGTCGGAAGATCCTGATTTTCAAACTATAATCATGAGCAACACCTCCACTATTCAGGTCAGCCCAACCACATCCACAACCTACTATGTACGTGTTTATTCCGAATTATGCAGCCAAGTGTTCACCATTCGTGTAACCGTTGATGGTCCAACCATTTACAGCTCTCCCGACTTGCTACTCTGTTTTGAAGACTACGTTGAATTAGGCATCTCATGCACGGGTGGCAGTCTCCCCTATCAATACAGCTGGGAGCTGAGCGACGGCAGCGTTTATGATGGCGCACATCCGCAAGTCACCCCGCAACACACTGTCATATATACCGTTACGCTTACTGATGCACTTGGATGTACCGCTGTGGCCACTGGCAATATTACCGTCAGGGCAGGAACATTCCCCGAACCTTTGCAAGCTTGGTGCAACATTTGCGAGATAGTCGCTTACCACGAAACCTCTGTGTTCTCAACAGATTACGGAAGCGATTACACATACCAATGGACACCCTCCCTTTCGATGACAACCCCCAATCTGCCCTCTTCCACTGTATCTCCCGAGACGACCACCACCTACACCGTCACCGTCACCGACACGTTCAACTGCTCGCGCACCGCCACAGTCACCATCACTGTGACTCCAATCACGTGCGACAATCCGTTCGTCTTCATCCCCAACAGCTTTACGCCCAACGGGGACGGTAGAAACGACATCCTTTATGTGCGCAGCGACATCTTGGACGAGTGCTACTTCGTGATTTACAACCGCTGGGGCGAAAAAATCTTCGAAACGGTGGACCATAACATCGGCTGGGACGGAAAATTCAAGCAGAAGGAGTGCCCTCGCGGCACATACGACTACTATTTCAAAGGGAAATGCAAAGACGGCGACGAACTGGAACTGAAAGGAAACATCACACTGATACGATAAAGCAGTCGGCAATTGAACTTTGACTTTGACCCATCAACCACCAAACTTAAACCCTTAAACTCTTAAACCTTAAACCCTTAAACCCTTAAACTCTTAAACCTTAAACCCTTAAACTCTTAAACCTTAAACCTTAAACCTTAAACTCTTAAACCTTAAACTCTTAAACCTTAAACCTTAAACCTTAAACCTTAAACTCTTAAACCTTAAACCCTTAAACCAACATGGAAGAACAATTCATTGACTATGTAAAGATATTCGTCCGCTCGGGCAACGGTGGCGCGGGGTCGGCTCATTTGGCGCGGACGGCACGCAACCCCAAGGCCGGTCCTGATGGCGGCGACGGCGGCAAAGGCGGCAGCATCATTGCGCGCGGTAACCGTAACCTATGGACACTGTTGCACTTAAGATACACCAAGCACGTGTTTGCGGAGCATGGCGGCAACGGTCAGAAAAACCAGTGTTTTGGCAAGGATGGTGACAACGCCTACATCGAAGTGCCGTTGGGGACCATCATCCGCCTGGTGGATACGGATGAGTATGTAGGAGAAGTGTTGGAGGACGGTCAGGAACTTGTCGTGATGAAAGGTGGACGCGGCGGACAAGGCAACGTGCACTTCAAGAACGCAACGCATCAGACACCCCGATTCGCACAACCCGGTGAGGAAGGCACTGAAGGGTGGATATCCTTGGAGCTCAAAGTGTTGGCCGACATTGGATTGGTCGGATTCCCAAATGCAGGCAAATCAACTTTGATCACGCAACTCTCCAACGCCCGCCCGAAAATCGCGAACTATCCGTTCACTACGCTCAAACCTAACCTCGGCATGGTCGCATATAGAGACTTCCAATCGTTCGTGATAGCAGACATCCCGGGTATTATCGAAGGAGCATCGGAAGGTAAAGGACTTGGACTCAGATTCTTACGACATATTGAGCGCAATGCGGCATTGTTGTTCATGATTCCAGCAGCAGACGATGAGGGAAATGTCAAAAACGTCACAACTATCAAAAAGGAATTGAAAATTCTGCAAAACGAGCTTAAGCAGTTCAACCCCGAATTGTTGGACAAGAATTTCATGTTAGCCATCACCAAGTGCGACCTGATTTCCGAAAAAGATGCGCTAACTTTGGAACAAAAAATGTCGAAAACTGCGCCCACTTTATGTATTTCTGCCGTCTCTAATTGGCATTTAAGCGAACTTAAAGACCAATTATGGAAACTCCTACAGACTGGAGAAAACACATAAAATACTGATTGTTAAATAATTAACAGTTGTTGATAAAATTTTCGCATGAAAATATTGAAAAGGAATTGGATATTAAAAAAAAATGTATTTTTGCAGCCTAAATAATTGGTAATAAGAAATGGCAAAGAAAACGAAGGAAGCACGTCAACAAGTAATTCTTGAGTGCACAGAGCAAAAAGCTAGTGGAGTGCCGGGGATGTCTAGATATATCACCACAAAAAACAGAAAGAACACTCCCGACAGATTGGAACTGAAAAAGTACAATCCGTATTTGAAGAAAATGACAATTCATAAAGAAGTAAAATAATAAAAACGAGAAGATATGGCAAAGAAAGTTGTCGCATCATTGAAAAGAGAAGGTGGCGTTACCTATACGCGCGTTGTGAAGATGGAACGTTCACCCAAGACCGGAGCCTACACCTTCAAGGAAGCTGTAGTGGAGTCCTCCGCTGTAAAAGACTTTTTGGCTAAAAAGTAATATTTTGTTTTCATGGTTGAAAGAAGGTGGGCGCCTGCCCGCCTTTTTTCGTTTAAAACGATTTCGGCAGAGACGCAAAATTTTGCGTCTCTACGTGTTGTATATATAAAAAATGTATTTTTGCCTTTGCAAAAGAGAACGATTATGAGATCACCTGAGGATAAATGTAAAATGGACGGCGTGATGTCTGAAAACGGTTTCCCAGCACCGGACGAGGCAGAATTGCGTAATATTTTTGCTGCATCTTGTGTGGAATCGGCAGCAAACCATGAAGGTGTCTCCGCAGCGGAGATGTTCGGACGTATGGAAGCCGTGAATCTGTTCTCTGATTTGATTTATCCGTGCTATGAAACCCTACACACACAAAGTCGCCAGATTGTCACAGAAGACATTTTGGAAGCATTACATTGTCGCGAAGCAAAGAAGGGAGGTTTGAAATGAGAGTATATCACGGTGGAACAGAAATAATTGAGTCTCCCGATATTAGCAAGGGGCGTGCCGGACTTGATTTCGGGCAAGGGTTTTACGTCACGGATTTGTTACTACAAGCAGAGTCTTGGGCAGACAGAATGTCTCGCATCCGTCTTGAAACGGGTATTGTCAGTGTATATGAGTTCGATCTGGAGCGGGCAAGAAACGCATTCTCCTACAAGAAGTTCGACAATTATGATATCGAATGGCTGGAATACATTGTCGCCAACCGTCGTGGGGAATATGCTGGATTCCTTTACGACATCGTGGAAGGTGGTGTGGCAAACGACCGTGTCATTGATACAGTCGAAGCTTACATGTCGGACATGATGCCTCTGGAGACGGCTCTCCGCAATCTTTCAATGCACCGTCCGAACAACCAATTGTGTATCCGTAACCAGCAGGTGGTTGACCAATTTCTCACTTTTTTGGAATCTTATAAAATCTAGTAATATGTTGAGTCCCTTATTGATATGGAACAAAATCGGTCGTGTGGTAACGCTCATAGCGAAAGACATGGGTGTTAGTTCTGAAAAGGCTCTTGCGCTTTTTTACCAATCCCGCACGAACATGTTGATGCGAGATCCTTCCACAATGTTATACACATTTGGAGACCGATACCTCGCTGACGAGGTAATCCGAGAATATCAGGAGTAGATTTTACGTATCATCGCCCCCGAAATATCAACCCCAATTTTTCACCAAACCCCAAAGAACACAAAAAGAAGAACTGAAATTATAATATATTGACATAAAGCGTTTTCGCAATCAAAAACCAATAAAAAACATTGTTATCACCAAACCAAAAGAAAATGAAAAAATCAGACCTCAATCTTACAATTGACATCTTACAATTGACCAAAACGAAACTTCTTTTGTCGGCGACTTGAAGATCATCGTCGGCTCAGCACGCGAGTACAGCTATCGTGCCGCCAATTTGATGCAGGTAATCAGCAACTGGCTGGTTGGCTGGCGCATTGTAGAACAGGAACAGCACGGCAACAAGCGCGCCGAATATGGCAAACATGTCATCGAACTTGCCTCGAAAACGTTGACAGAAGAGTTTGGCCGCGGGTACTCGGAATCTGCTTTACGCAATTCAAGAAGATTTTATTTGGAATTCAAAGACTTACAAGTACAGTCAGTACTTCCTGCAGATTTTCAACACCAACTGGACAGGATTCAGCAGACGCTATTTGCTGAATCTAAAATCAAACTACCGACAATTCAGCAAACGCCATTTGCTGAATTGAAAACAACACACTCGTCAATTCAGCCAACGTCGGTGGCTGAATCTGAAACAGCCATCCCATTATATCCTCAACTTTCATGGATGCACTATGAAAGACTAATGCGTGTACCCGACCTCAATGCACGGCAATGGTATATGGAGGAAGCCGCTTCGCAACAGTGGGATTATAGGACTTTGAAACGCAACATCGACACACAATACTACTACCGCCTCCTGCAAACACCTGACTCAAAGAAACAAATGGTTGTGGACGAGATGTTGCAACTGACGGCCGATTATCAGAAAGAGAAATCCGCATTTGTAAAAAATCCGATGCTGGTGGAGTTCCTTGGTCTGAACCAAGATGCCTCCCTTACAGAAACCGAGTTGGAGACATCTCTCTTGGACCACCTTCGTAACTTCCTCATGGAATTGGGCAAGGGTTATGCCTTTGTGACCCGTCAGCAGCACATCCATACGGAAGACGACGACTACTACATTGATCTCGTATTTTACAACTACATCCTTAAATGCTTCATTTTGATTGACTTAAAGACCAATAAGGTCAGTTATCAGGATGTGGGGCAGATGGACATGTACTTGAAAATGTTCGACACATACAGACGTGGCGAGGGCGACAATCCCACCATCGGCATCATCCTTTGCGCAGAAACCAACGCGGATGTGGCCAGGTTTTCCACATTAGCGACCAACAAGCAGCTGTATGCGGCCAAATACCTGACCTATATGCCCTCCAAGGAAGATCTTCGCCGCGAGATTGAACGTCAGAAGGAAATATTCATGCTCCAAAAAAATAATCTGAACGATTGACGAATTTTCGTATCTTCGCACCCTGAAATAGAACCCCAATTATTCACCAAACCCCAAAGAACACCAAAAAGAAGAACTGAAATTATAACATATTGACATAAAGCGTTTTCGCTTTTCTTTGCATCGTTGAAATCTCGACAATTTCATCTTGTAGTACGCGAGAAAGCAGAAACGCCTGCGGCAATATCCGTGGGCTTTCTTGTTTGTACTACAGGTAGTCGAGAACCTCAACGATAAACAAAAAGTTTCACGGATTTTTTGTGTTTGTGACGGAAGGGCGGAAACGGTTTATAACCGGCTGAAATCCAATTAGTACAAACATAAAAAAGAAAAGTATGAAAAAGAATCTATTCATTTTGACCATGCTGCTATGCATAGCAGTAATTCCAGAGGCCTTCGCCTACAATTTTCAGAGCGGCGGCATCTACTACGACATCACCGGCGGCTCGCCGAACACGGTGGCGGTGACCTACGCCACGGGGTCGTACAACAGTTATTCCGGTAACGTGGACATCCCGTCCACAGTGACCTACAACGGCACCACGTACACGGTGACGGCCATCGGCAACAACGCCTTCCGCAACTGCTCCAACCTCACGGGAGTGACGATCCCGGGGACGGTGACGAGCATCGGGGAGTATGCGTTCTATTGGTGTAACAATATAGATTCTGTAATGATACCTAATTCTATATACAGCATAGGAGCACATGCCTTTGAAATGAATCCATACGCATATCCTCCCGGGCCTATGTTGCGATACATTTATATTTCTGATTCTGTTACGTCCATTGGTCAATCGGCCTTCAAATACTGTAACTTAAAGTCTGTTACGATTCCATTAAGTGTGGAAAACATTGGACCAAGTGCGTTTGCAGGTTGTTATTCCCTTTTATCAGTATCATTCAACGCAGTAAACTGCACTTATATGGGTTATGGTGGTAATGCTGTTTTCGAATCTTGTGGTAATCTGTCACGCATCACGATAGGAAATGGCGTTGAAACGATACCATCCTACGCTTTCTATGGATGCAGCAGTGTGGACACATTAACCATCTCTAATGGGGTTTCGGTCATTCATGATTACGCTTTCTACGGGTGTTCAAATATCACAACATTGTTCATTCCCGCCTCCGTGTCAGAGATCGGCAGAGGCGCGTTTGGAGAGTGTTCGAAGAGTTTGGCATCAATCCAAGTGTCCGGTTCAAACCCTGTATTTGATAGCCGCAATAACTGTAATGCCATTGTGAACACTGCTACAAACACCATGATTTTGGGATGTGCGAACACTACTATTCCCGCTTCTGTCATGGGCATAGGGGGATATGCATTTGCGAAATGCCAAGGACTATCTGGCGGATTGGTTATCTCGGACAACATTTCATTTGTGGGAGAATATGCTTATAGGGACTGCAATGGACTTACATCTATTACCATCGGGAAAAATATTGATTCTATTGGGAACCAGGCTTTTGGCGGATGTGAAAACCTACTTTCCGTAAGTTTCAATGCGGACAGTTGTAGGAACATGACATCTACATATTACATAAATGGAAACTACCCTCAAACATCACCATTTTACGGGTGTTACCAATTCTCGTCTTTAACCGTAGGCAGTCATGTGAAAGTCATACCTGATCATGCTTTTCAAGACTGTAACATAACGGGAATGCTGTTTTTGCCGGATTCTCTGAAATCTGTTGGCGATTACGCATTTCAAGGCTGTCATTTGACAGGTATAGTGATACCTGTTTCTGTGACACATATTGGAGTTTCCGCTTTTTCGGGAAACAATATAACATCTTTGGAAATCCCTCATTCGATAACTTCTCTCGGAGCTTCCGCTTTTGCCTCCTGTAATAACCTGTCCTCTGTGGTTTTCAATGCTGACAGTTGTTCGACATCCGCAAGTGAATATTCAGACGACAGTGATGTGTTTAACGGTTGCTATAATTTCACGTCACTCACATTAGGCAATAATGTCAGAGTTTTGCCAGCTCGATTGTTCCGAGGTTGCAGTTCTTTGACAGGAACATTGGCAATACCCTCTTCTGTCGAAAGCATCGGCGAGGCTGTTTTCGCTGGCTGTAGCAATCTTACTTCCGTGATTTTCAATGCTGACAGCTGCCAATATTTGGGTGGGAGTCGTCCATTCTCAGGATGTAGTAGCATTTCTTCAATAACAATCGGTAACAATGTCAAAATTATTCCTAACAACCTTTTTGCAGGATGTAGTGGAATTACGGGTGAGTTAATCATTCCAAGTTCTGTAACAACAATTGGGCAAAGTGCTTTTGATAGATGTAGTGGTTTGACAGGTACGCTTGTCATTCCTGACTCTGTCAAAAACATGGGAAGTGATGCTTTTTATGGCTGTAGCGGATTTGATTCAATCGTCATCGGGACAGGGTTGACTGCCATCGAGGCTGATGTTTTCAACGGTTGTAGCGGTTTTTCCGGTACGCTTTCCATCGCGCATTCAATATCTACAATAGGATCAAGTTCTTTTTCCGGTTGCACAGGAATCGACACGCTGATAATAGGACAAAACGTATCCACGATTGGTAGTTTGGCTTTTAATAATTGCAGTAATTTAACTCACGTGTTTTTCAATGCAGACAGCTGCACTTATTTAAGCTCAAATGCTTTTGCCGGTTGTGGCAATCTCTCCTCATTGGTTTTCGGAGCCAATGTGAAAAACATTCCAGAATATGCTTTTTATAACTGTAGCAATCTGACAGGAACCCTGGCACTCCCTGTATCATTAAGACATATCGGCTACCGCGCTTTTTGGAGATGCACAGGATTTACAGGCAAACTTACCATTCCAGATTCTGTTGTTACCATCGGCGAACGAGCTTTCTATTCTATCGTTGGAATAGATTCGTTAGTTATTGGCAAATCAATGACATCTTTCGGTTCTGACGTTTTCGACGGATGTTCAAGTCTCTCATACATCGCTTTCAATGCGGACAGTTGCACCCAGATGTCGCAGCAGTTTTCAAATTGCGACAGTCTCACCACACTGACCATTGGCGGCAATGTGAAAAATATTCCAAATCAAGCTTTCCTCAATTGCGACAAACTGACCGGCACATTGATAATCCCCGACTCCGTGGTTAATATTGGGACAAGTGCATTTGAGAATTGTTCTGGCTTTGACACTCTGATCGTTGGAAAGGCTGTGAAAAACATTTATTTTAACAGATATTCTTCAACCTTACATTCTCCTTTCTCAGATTGTAGTGGATTGAAATGCTTGTATTATAATGCAGACAGTTGCAATTTGATTGGAAACACTTATAACGGTGGTATATCATTAGTCCCAAGTCAAAACATCAGAGTTGTCATCGGTGAGAATGTCAAGCATATTCCATCAAAAATATTTCAATATTCGGGGATTTCCGGAACCATGGTCATTCCAGATTCTGTTAAGCGCATCGGGCGTGAAGCTTTTTATTCCACAAGCATAGACACTCTAATCATTGGTAAATCAGTATCACTAATCGATTCGTCCTCTTTTAGGTACTGCGGACACCTGAAACACATTGTTTACAATGCAGACAGCTGTTTTGTGACAACTGGCAACATACACCCTTTCCAGAATTGCGACAGCATCTCCTCTATCTCTATTGGCGAAAATGTCAAGAACATTCCAGCATCCGTGTTCAGTGGAAAGAATAAAATCACGGGCACATTGACCATTCCCGACTCCGTAAAGACCATCGGATGGGGTGCTTTCTCCGACTGCTCAGGCCTTACGAAACTTGTTCTCGGTCGTTCTGTGGAAAGCATCGGAAACGGGGCATTCTCTGGTTGTTCAGGGCTGTCCTCCATCACATCGTATAATGCGATACCACCTGTTTCATTAAACTCCACCCACCCGTTCAACAATGTTCCCCGCAGCACTCCTGTTCACGTTCCTTGCGGATCAGCCACTGCCTATCGCACAGCGTGGCCTTATTCGCAATATAACAGCTCCTCTTATTTCAATTACTACTATGAAGACATCCTACCCCACACTTTCGCTGCCCTCTCCTCCGACACCCTCCGCGGCACCGTCCAAGTCACCACGCTGCCCACGTGCACCGGTCCGGCCGTCATCGAGGCCACGCCCAAGTTCTTCTACGTCTTCGACCACTGGAGCGACGGCAGCACCGACAACCCGCGCACCATTGAGCTTACGCAGGACACCACTTTGGTGGCCCACTTTAGGGAGTACGCGCTGAACATCAACTGCGACACCGCATACGGCCGTGTCGTGATACTGCAGGCACCTACGGCGGAGAACCCGCAGGCAGTGGTGAAAGTCGTGCCGAACAAATGCTATCTATTCTCTGAATGGACGGACATCTTAATGACAGGATGGTATTCCGGAAGTGGAGCCGCCCACGTGTACGAGAATCCGCGTACTATTACGCTGACACAAGACACCTCCATGAGAGTCTATTTCAATTACGCACACCCCGTTGGCATAAAGGACACCAAAACAGAATTGTGCGAAGGCGATTCCACCGTACTGAAAGCCTTCACCTATAGTTCTGTATGGGTAGGCGACACGATTGTCCCTGTCAGTTCTTCTACAGAAGGATATCTCTGGGGATCAAGAACCTACAACAATAATGAAGGTACTTACTCTGTTGACACGTTAGGCTGGTATGACAGCATAATGGTAAATTCCGAGGGAACATATTGGGTCGTGGGAATCGATTCTTCCGGCTGCACCGCTTCCTCAGACGTCTCGGTCCATGTCAAGCCTCATCCAACACTCATCCTTACAGGCAAAACAGACATCTGTACGGGTGATACTGCTACAATTACAGCGTCCACACCCTACGACAATGCGATAATTGAAGATTTTTCTGAAGGACTGCCGTCAGGCTGGATATCATCCAATGATATACTTTCAATCTATCAACTTGACGCTGAAGAACACGGTTCTGCCATCCTATTTCCAGCCTATTCGTTATCCGAAGGTTCAACATCTGAACTGACTTTGCCAACGGTCAACCTTAATCATTTCAGCTATCCGTATTTGGAGTTCAATACTGCATATTGGGGACGTTCTTACCATACAAGCAATGAAAGTCTGCGGGTGCTGCTGTCCACAGACAACGGAGTCTCTTGGGAAGAAATTTTTTCTAAATCGGGAGTACAGCTAAGAACATGTAGTACTTGTCAAACAGATGTTTCATTTTACCCTACAGATAATCAATGGAGAAACAGAAGTATCAGCTTGGTAGGATACAAAAACAATGGTTACGGGGATGTGAAAATCAAATTCGAACTTCAGGGTGGTAGCGGGAATAATGTGTGGATTGATGATGTGAAATTGTATTCTCCCTATTCTTATTATTATGGAAACTATTCCTGGGACAACGGCTCGACGGAACGCAGTCAGCGTTTTGATTCAACTGGCACGTACATCGTAACCGTTTCTGACGATCTTGACTATTGGGACGAATCGCTACACGAATGGATTGAATACCGCTGCTCCACCACCGACTCCGTCACCGTCACCGTATGGCAACCATCCGACACCACCGAACTCACTGTCACGGCAGAACATTCCCCGTACACCTTGAACGGCGAGACCTTCTGCACCTCAGGCGACTACACACAGACGTTGCAAAATATCCATGGCTGCGACTCCGTGATTAACCTGCACCTCACCCTTGCGCCACGGGACACCGTATTCATCACAGACACCGTGTGTAGAGGACGGCATGAGATTTATTGGAATAATTCAAGTTATGATACTACATATTCTGTATATTTTAATGATATTTTTAATGAATCCATCTATAGTATAGCTGGATATGGCGGTTGGGGAGAAGCTATTGTTTATGATGATTTATACGGTTCCGAATATGAAGGTCTGATATACGGATTTCATGTTAGTGGAGAATACTATCAGAACGACAGTCTTTGGATTCAGTACGACGAGACCCGTACTCTTCAAGCCGTTTCCGGTTGCGACTCCGTGGTGAAGAAACATCACTATGTGAAATTTTCGGATGGGTATAGTCTCCGGGACACCGCGTGTGGAAGTTATGTGTGGCAAGGGGATACGATAACAGCAAATCCAAACAATTTGAATCGTTGGTTATATGCAGAAAGCGTGAATGTGCAAGGATGCGATTCGAGTGTTGAATTGCGGTTGACGCTTTTACCCGCCATCGAGGAATCTGTCACTATCACCGCTTGCGACAGCTACATCTGGAATGGCACAACTTACACCGAATCGGGCGTATATACATATAATACGGACACGACCCTGCAAGAGACCCCAGCCTGTAAACTCACCACCCTCCACCTCACCATCAACCCCTCGGTGACTGAACTTGTCGAAGCCACCGCCTGCGACTCCTACTCTTGGAACGATTCTATCTACACCGCCTCCGGCGACTACACACAGACTTTCACCACGGCTAACGGGTGCGACTCGGTGGTGACATTGCATCTTACGCTGAATTATGCGGAAACTGCAGAATTCGCAGAAACCGCCTGCGACAGCTTTACTTGGAACGAGACTACCTATACCTCGTCAGGCGATTACACGCAGACCTTCACCAACGCCAATGGCTGCGATTCTACTGTCACGCTGCACTTAACTGTCAATAGCTCCGATCATACAGACCTGACAGCAACCGCTTGCGGTGAATATGTTTGGTTGGATTCTACCTATACGGCAAGTGGCAACTATTCGATTACCTATACCAATGCGATAGGTTGTGATAGTGTTGTGACACTGCACCTCACCATCAATCCGATTCCAGAGGTGGCCATCACTGGCAATACCATGATTTGCCCCGGCGGCAGCACGGTGCTCACCGCCACGGGCGCGGACAGCTACCAATGGA
>CAMJXE010000011.1 GCA_946409645.1 uncultured Bacteroidales bacterium | reverse complement strand
CAGCGGTCTCGGTGGCGTGGTAGGAGGCGTTGACGAAGAGCGTCAGCCGGTAGATACTGTCGCAGAAAGAACCCACGGTTTGATGGAAGTCCTCACGAACACCGGCCTCGTGGAGTGTCATGCCACGCCAGAGGTAGGGCAGGTCGTCGCTGCAGACGGTGATGGAGTCGTGGAAGAGATAGGAGGGATTAACGACGACAGCCACTTGGTGGATTTCGCGGCATCCATTGATGCTGGGCACAGTGTCGCGATAGACACCAGCCTCGTAAAGGGGCAGACCCCGCCAGATTGTGGAGTCGCCTTGGCAGAGAAGGATGTCATCATCAAAGACGACCTGCGTCGGGTTGACGGTGAGCGCCAGTGCGAAAACGCTGTCACAGCCGTGGACGGAGACGAGGGAGTCATAGAATATGCCGCCCAGGGTGTATTCGCCGCCTCTCCAGAGGAAGGGCAGCTCGTGATCGCAGACAACAGCGCTGTCCATGACAAGTGTTTCAGGTGCCTCGATGAGGGTAAGGGTAACGACGCTGTCGCAGAGCTCCGGACGGTGGAAGGTGACGGAATAGACACCTGCCGCATTGAATGTCTCTCCGCCGTAGGAGAACGGGAAGTCACTGGTACAAACGAACTGCGTCATGGTTCCCTGAGCGGTCGGGATAACGTTGAGAAGGAGTGAGACGAGACTGTCGCAGGAATGTTCGGAAGAGAAGTGAATGTCGTAGGAACCAGCCTGTGCGAGAATGGAGTCACCGTAGTAGAAGGGCAGTTCCTCCTGACATACGGTTACAGTGTCGAAATGGTGGAAGGTAGGTTTGACGACAAGCGTGAAATGTGTGATGGTGAGGCAATCGTCGTCACCGGTCTCGGTGATGTCGTAGGTGCCTGCTGCAGAGAAGGTCTCACCCATGAAAGTGAAGGGGAGCTCGTTGTCGCAAATGGTTTTCGAAGCGGCGTGTTCGATGTTGGGGGTAACGGCGAGGTGCAGGGTCCAGATGCTGTCGCAGCCGTTTTCGGTCAGGAGGTTGACGGTGTAGGTGCCAGCCTGCGAGAAGCTGTGGCTTTCGTCGAACAGATAAGGCAGCGAACCCTGGCAGACGGAGACGTTGGTGTCCTGCACGTAGGTTGGGTTGACGTTGAGGTGCAGGTGAATGACGCTGTCACAGCCGTCAGCGGTGAGGAATGCGATGTCGTAGTCATCAGACTCCCAGAAGCTGTATTGACTATCGCCATTCCAGAGGAAGGGCAGGTCGTTATCGCAGATGTCCACGGTGGTGTCGTGGCTGAAAGTGGGGTTGACAGTCAGGTGTAGCGTGACGATGCTGTCGCACCCGTGGACGGAGGAGAGAGTGTCGGTGTAGGTTCCGGCAACGTATATTTCCTGGTTGTTGAAGTCGTAGTGCTCTCCTTCACAGATAGACTCGTTCAGGGGCAGGTGGTAAGTGGGGTGCACTGTGAGGTTGATGACGACGGTGCTGTCACATCCGAAGACATTGGAAGCGGAATGCATTAGGACAAAGGAGCCCGCTTCTGTAAAGGTGGTGTCGAAGCCATGGGCGTTGTAGGTGTCACCCTGGCAGATCTCATCGGAGAACACCTCCAAGTCCACAGGGTTGATCGTGAGGTTGAGGATCACGGTGCTGTCGCAGAAGGAGGTCGGGATGACCCTGGTGAACACGAACTCGCCAACCGTGTCTGCGGGCACCTGGAAGCCGAACTCGTTGTAATCGTTACCAAAACATCGCGTAGCAGAGATGAAGGTGGTGTCGAAATCATGCACGATGAGATGCAGGACGGTGGTGCTGTCGCAGTTGCTGGTAGAGACGGTGTCATGGGAGATAAACATGGTCTGAGTGGCCATCTCCACGTCGAAGCCGTACTGATGGTAGGATTCACCGTAGCAGACGTGTGCCGTGATGGTGTCCAAATAGGTGGAACCGGTGGAGAGCATCAGGGTGACGGTGCTGTCGCAGCCGTAAACGGAGGTCAAGTTGGCGGTGTAGGTGCCGGCTTCCGTGATCGTTTGCCCGTTAAAGACAATGCTGCCACCCTCGCAAATCATGCGAGAGAAGGTGTTTTGGTAGGAGGAGTGCAAAGTCAAATCGAGGACGATGACGCTGTCGCAGCCGTTTGCAGCAGTGAAGGACTGCGTGTAAATACCGGAACTCTGGTACGTTGTGCCGTTCAATGTGTATAAGTCGCAGGTGTCGATGGTGACAGTGTCCCGGATGACGGGATTGACACGCACATGCAAAGTCACGAGGCTGTCGCAAGAAGTGGAGGCAGTCTGGTTGATGACAAACTGGAACTCGCCAGGTGTATTCAGGAATTCGTCAATACCATGTTCTTGATAATGAGTGTTTTGGCAAACAGTGTCGAAGATGTGTTGCGGATCATAGCTCGGGTTGATAGTAATCACGAGACTGCTTTTTTCGCTCTCGCAAGTGGTCTGAGCATTGTAATTGCTGACGAAAATGGTCGTACTCTCTTCAACAGTAGCGTTATAGTGTGCATTTTGAGCCAAGAGCATATTGTTGCTGTTGTACCAACGATACAGTGGAGAACTGTTGGCGGTGATGTATGTGGAGAAGTCGGCAGTGAGAGGACCACAGTTGGTGACATCAGAGACTTGTGGGGTGGCAGGAACGGGGTTTATCGTGACGGTTACGGGTTTGCGCGTGCTCTTACATTTCGTATTCGCATTGTAACTCTCTACATAGTAATAGGTGGTGTTGGAAATGTGGGATGAGTAGGTGAGGCCAACGTGGAATGGTTCTGATGAGGCCGAATTGTTGGAATACCAACGACAGGTGGTTGCATTCATGTCGATGAAAGCGTTCAAGGTCGTTAAACCGGCACCGCAACGAGCGTAATCCTCAATCATAGGAATAGAAGGCACAGGGTTCACCGTGACTTGCATCGGTACACGAGAACTTTCGCAACCTGTGTTGGTGTTATAGCTGGAAATGTAGAATACGGTATTTTCAGTGTAGTTGTTGGTAAATGATGTTCCGGTGAATATCGGATTTCCGCCTGTGGCAGTGTTGTACCATCGGCAAGTGTTACCATACATACCTGCGGGAATATTCAGAGTCAAATTTCCACTACCGCAACGAGATGTGTCATTCGAGGTGATGTTAGGTGTAGCAGGTGTGGAATTTATTGTCACAGTCACGGTGATGATGCTGTCACATCCGGCAGCGTTTGTGGTAGTGATAATG
This sequence comes from uncultured Bacteroidales bacterium, assembly GCA_946409645.1. Classification (GTDB taxonomy): domain Bacteria; phylum Bacteroidota; class Bacteroidia; order Bacteroidales; family WCHB1-69; genus F23-D06. The sequence continues at coordinate 52,765 of CAMJXE010000011.1, read as the reverse complement.
ATCGTGCCGGGTCCAACAATGTTAATACCTTTATATTCGTATGGGAGTTGGTTGCTGCACAAGGGCAGGGTTTGGGTAGAATAAGTAGGACTTAAAACTGTAAGATAGCACGTGACAATGCTGTCACAATTGTCGCTGCTGGTGAGCGTTTTGACAATAGTTTGGGAGGTTGTATAAGTTTGGTTCATCCATACGAATTGTTTACAAACGGTGGTGTCAAAACTGTAAGATTTTGCAGGATTGATGGTCAAATTCATCGTAACAACACTGTCGCAGCCTAAAACAGTCTGGAATGTTCGGGTATAGACTCCGCTATTGGTGAATGTTTCGTTGTTCCACGTGTAGCTCATGCATGCAGTTTGGTAGAATGAGGTATTATAGGTCGGTTTTACGATGGCGGTCACCGGAACAACGGCACTACGGCAATTGTTGTCGTCTGTCACAGCGGCGTAGAAAGTGGATGTTTGAGTAATGTGTTGGTTGACAGAGATTTGATTGTTTCCGCTTTGGTCGGAATACCAAGTAATGGTGTTGCCTTGGGTGGGTAAAACAAGGTCGCTTTCCCCACAAACACTTTCAATCGAGACGGTCGGAGCGGAGGGGATGGGGTAAATGACGATTGCTATGGGAGTTTTATCGCTTTCGCATTGGGTGTTGTTGTTGTAAACGGAGGCATAGTAAGTGTTGTTGCCACTGACCGACTTGCTCATTTGGTTTCCTTGTCCGGCACTCTGCATATTGCCGTCGTACCATTTTACAACATGGCCGGCAGGTGCGGTGGCGTTAAAGGTTACAGTCACACTGCTGTTGGAACAGATCGGCGAGGTGGGATTCGTGGAGACAGTGGGTTGTGCGGGAATGTCGTTAATAGTGACAGTCATGGGGACTAAAGCACTACGACACTGATTGTTGTCAAGGGAAGCAGCATAGTATGTGGTGGTTTGTGTTATGTTTTGCGTGGCAGGGATGATGTTCATGCCATCGTTGTCCGAATACCATTGCACAGTATTGGGAGAAGTGGTGGTGGCGGTCAAGGTGTAGTTGCCCGCTCCACAGTAGCTGGTATTATTTGAGACAGTGGGGGGATTGGGACCACTGAATATGGTGGCTTGCACAGGTACGCGCGAAGAAGTGCAGCCCGCCTCGTTTACAGCACACACATAATAGGTGGTAGTAGATTGCAGGTTGTTGATAGTGAAGCTTTGTCCTGTTCCTGCAATGTTTTGGGTGGTTGCCGATGCATACCACAAGAGGGTGTTTTCAGAAGGGGTGCTGGCGGTGAGAGTGACGGGGCCGCTGCCGCAGCGTGAGCCAGGAGTGACGGTCGGGTTGTTTGGCTTAGAAGAGAAAATCACAGAATGTAAAGCAGTTGCTTGGCAATTGTTCAAAGTGGCGGTGACAGTATAGGTGCCTTGGCTGTTGACCGTGATGGTGTTGCTGGTGCTGTTGTTGGACCATAAAAGAGTAGTGCCAGTGAGCAGATTGGATGCTGTAAGAGTGATAGACGACCCTTCGCAAACCAAAGTGTCCCCAATGATGTTCACTGTCGGGGTTTGTAGGTTGCTGACATCTTGGGTTGCGCTGGAAGAACATCCAAAGCTGTTCGTTCCCGTGACGCTGTAAGTGCCGGAGGAGGCGATGGTGAGATCTGCTTCGTCATGGCCGTTGTTCCAAATATATGTGTTTGCTCCAGATGCGGTGAGCGTGGCGGTAGTGCCACTGCAAAGTGCATCAGGCCCGCTAATGGACACCACAGGAGTGGGTTGTACAGTGAGAACATGAGTGGCGGTGTTGGTGCAGCCGTTCGATGTGCCAGTGACGCTGTATTCGCCGCCGGTGGTAGCCACGATACTGGCAGTTATTGAACCATCGGACCACTGGTATGTGGTGGCTCCAGCTGCCGTCAAAGTAGCCGTTTTTCCTGAACAAATAGTATTACTTCCGCTGATAGTAATGTTAGGTTTAGGGAAGATTTCCACGTGTGCAGGAGCCGATGATGAGCAATTGTTGGCATCTGTGACAGTAGCGGTGACATCGTAAATGCCCGGAGTCGTGGGTTGGAATACATTGCCAATGGTTCCGTCACTCCAAGAATATTGCAAAGGACCGGCAGAGGATGTGCCTGTGGCGGTTACGGAAATCGGTGTGCCTTCGCACGCGGAATGTTGGTTGTTTGAATAAGTAAGATTTAAGGTGGGCTTGGGCTTTATATTGTTGAATCGAATAACGTAGGTGAAGGTGGAACTGTCGTTATGCATCACTGTGATGGTGCATCGCGGGGTGACCACAGTGGCTTGGGTTATGGTGTAGTTCAAAATCAAGGATGATTTAGGCTCGATAGTTACTTGGGGAAGGTCACCAGAAGAAGTGAAACAGCGTCTGCTTGTGTCATTAAGAGTTATGCTTCCTGAATTGTTGAGTTGCCCGTTAACTACATTACCATGAGTATAATATTCGTAAGTGTTGAAGGTCTCTCGGAGAAGGTCGTGCTCCACTCCGTCGATTTTCAAGGAGGCTAACCCTTTGTCATAGATGCAGAATATGTCATCTATGGTCAAGCTGTCGTTCTCTCCGTAGCCAAGTCTTGTGTTTGTGGATAATGAAACGAGGGCGTAGTATGGTTGTGCTGTATTTTGCAGAGTTGGGGTGGTGATAAGGTTGTTGTTGGCATCCCAGTAGTTGAATTTGAAGGCAAAGCGCGTCCAGTCGGATTTATATACACCATTCACAGGAGTGGTGGCCGGATTGGTCATAGTGCCCAAAACATTCGCGATTTTTCCTTCTTGAGGGGTGCTTGTGGTGGTGTTGGGCATATCAACGAAATCAACATCTCCATGGATTTGTACTCTCAATGGAGCGGTTGGATAGCTGTTTTGCAGAAAGCTGAAGCGTGCCCAAAGCGCAATGGAGTCTGGACGGCAGGAAAATTCCCAATGGCAGTTTCCTTCACGTTGAGTATAAACGTAGTTGATCGTATCCGTTATTTGGATAGATGCAATTCTGGATTTGCCAGTCGTTAAAGCACCATTAAGGATACGATTATGTTTTGTGACCGAATATAACTGACATCCGAAACCGGTTCTACCAGCCACTTTTTTATGGTGATCTAAAAATGCACCGGCAATTTCAGCAGCCTCGCACGTCGCCGCATCTAATTCGCAATCCATGTCGGAGTAGGAATGCCAGCGAGTAGGAAGTGCAGGCGAACCGGTCGCATTCCAGCTTTCAAAAGTGCAAGAGGGTAATTGGGAATTGGTGATCTGTCCAAACGTCATGGAAACCATGATCATCAGTACCGCTAATACGGAAATTTTCTTCATAATTCTCATTGTCTATTTTTTTTGAATGGTTTTTGCAATATAATAGGCGTAGATATTATTTATCTTTTTGTTATAATTATAAGATTATCAATGATTTATGTATAATTATATGCCTTGATAAATAATGCGCAAATATACAACAAAAATCCAAAGAACCAACAAAAAAAACCGGTCTGTCTGTTTAGACAAACCGGTTCGTACATGTCGTATGTTTTTGGTGATCACCTACGGTCAATGATGATTTTTCCGGTGACGGATTTCCCGTCGTCGAGGGAGACTCGAACGGAGTATTGTCCAGCGGCGAATCGGGATACATCGATTGCGCTGGACTCGGGGGAGTCGGGGGTGCCGCGGAAGACGAGGCTGCCGTTGAGGGTGAAGACTTCGACGCGAGTCATGTGCTCGCCACGGATGTTGAGCATAGCGCTGGTCGGGTTGGGGAAGAGTTTGAACTCGGGTGTCATGGAGTGCTCTTCGACACCTTCGTTGAAAGCGACGTAGAGGGTGAGGTGGATGATGGAGTCGCATCCTGCGAGGGTGTAACACTGGATGTCGTATTCGAAGGTGCCGCTGTCGGCGGGGGTGACGGAGAAGTATCCAGAGTTATACTCGTGCTCACTCATGGCGGAATCGGAAACATATACTTCGTAGGTCGGATTGATGGAGAACTGGATGGTGAAGATGGAATCGCAACTTTCTGTGGCTGTTACGGTGTCCGAGTAAATACCCGCTTCGGTCAGTGACATGCCATGCCAAAGGTAGGGTAACTGGTTGTCGCAAACGGAGATTTCGTTGAAGTATTCCACGTTCGGGGCAACGTGGAGGTGAATATGCCAGACACTGTCGCAGCCGTTCACTGTCTGGAATTCAAAATCATAATTGCCAGACACTGTGTAGCTGTTGTTGTTCCATACGAACGGCAAGTCATTGTCACATACACTTATATTAGTGTCAATACTGTAGATAGGATAGACGTTGATGGTGAGCGTAGCCGTGCTCGTGCAGCCGTAGGCGTCGGTACCAGTGACGGTGTAGATTCCGCTGGTGGTAGGATGCACGGTCGCATCATCGCCCAGTCCGTCGCTCCAACTATAGCTGCTTGCGCCTGAGGCAGTTACTGAAATCTCCTCGCCTGCACAGGTTGAGTAGGTGTTGTTCGGAACATTGAGGGTGATGTCTGGACTCGGGATGAAATGTATCGTGTAACTGATGTTAGAACCTAAACGATTGACGGTGGCGGTGTAGTTGTTGCCCGCCGACGCCTGCGTGATGGATACTTGGTTCTTCGTGTTGGCTATTTCGGAAACCGCTGTGGCAGTGACAGTTGGAAGATTCCCGGAAAAACACATCTCGTAGTTGTATGTGTTTTGATTGAAGTTGGAGAGAGTGGTACCATTCACTTTGATATCCGCCATTTCTCCAACGTAAATCATCTCAATATCATCCACGTACAGTCGGTCGTTGGTGTTCCCCTGTCCAGGTAGCTTGTTGGTTGTAAACGAGATAAGGATATATTGGGAAGTCTGGTTGAAACTCATATAGTCGTCGTAGTTGAACTTCGTTCTGTAATTCTGCCAAACAAGAGAGCTACTCGAAGCGGTGGTTCTTGAAAACTGTTTTGACATCGAAGCAACGGCTTTCGAGTTGTCGTCGATAGGTTCGTGCATGGCGTAATTGCCATGAATTGTGGCCGTTAAGCTGGCTTCAAGAGATTCGGATGTGGCGTAGAGAGAGGCCCAAAAGCTGAGACTGTCCGGATATCCTTCGAAGGTTTGGCAGTAACCATTCGTGATGTCTGAAAAATTGTAATTCCCCGTAAAATCCGAAGCTGACATGCTACCGGCATTAATTCTTCCTGTGGTGAAATTCCCGTTAGCAATAATGCCCAAAAATACATTTCTCGGTTTAATACAACAGGAATATTGACCTGAATGGCCCGCCGCTCTTTCGTGCTGAACAGCACCTGAGACCATGCTGGCTAAGGAACCAGTGGCAGTGTTGAAAGTGTGCCATCCGCTTGGAACAGAGTTGGCATCCGACCAATTCTCAAAACCACCGTTGGGTAATTGAAATTGCGCAAAAGAGCTGACGGAGATAAAAACTGCAATCAATAACAGTGAAATTTTTTTCATACTTTTTGATATTTTTATACGTTAATTTGTTTCGAAAAACAATCGTTTTTTTCCCCCTTTCTCAGCCGAATATGAAATAACCATACAGCTTTGTTGACATACTGGCTCGAAAAAAAACGGCGGCAAAAATACAAAATACTAAGTATGTTGGGCCATGGTATGGTTGTTTTTGTTTGTAAGTTATTGTGTGTAAAAGAAATAAATATGTTAACAAAAGTTAACAGTAACGTTTCGAATCGTTGTTACCCTCATTAAACCATTGCATTCTATAGGATGTCTCAAAAAAACGTATTTTTGCCCTCATGAAGGGACGTATCGCATACGTCCAATATATAATCGAAATCAAACGTCATGAGAAAAACCCTTATCACCGCCACCATGATCATCACCACCCTCATCGCCGCTTCCGGACAGTCCCAGTCCCCAGCGGCGATCGCCAAGAAATGGGACGAAATACGACATCTTTGCGAAAAGTACGATGACGGCGCGGACTCCGCCAACCGTATCCTCAACGAACAGCTCGCCGCCACGCAGAAAGACCCCGTGGCCAATGCGATATGGCACAGCTGCCTGGGGCAGTTCCTGTCGGAATATTGCGAAGGGAACCGTTTCCTCCTCCGCGACCGTACGGAAGTTGCGGGCGAGACTCCCGCAGATTTCAAAGAGTGGGACATTCGCACTTTCAAGCGTCGCGCCCGAGAGGAGTACTTGCTGTCACTGAAGAATGCCAAGACATTGCAGGCAGTGGACGCGAAATCCTATTCGCCGCTTTTGCAGAAAATGGAAAAGCAGCATCCAGTCAAGACGTTGTATGAGGTGCTGGCCTACCGCGCCATCGATTTTCTGACTTCGGATCTGAATGACGAGGCTCCCGACCGTTCGCTTTTCGGCGATGCCCTTTGGCACAACGATCAATTTCTGAAAATACCGTTGGCAATCACGGAAGATGCTTCGGTGTTGCGGATGATATTGTCTGTTTATCAAGAAATTACCCGCTACCAAAGTACACAGAACCACGAGATGGATCTCATCATGCTGACTCTTGAACGTTACGATTTCATGCGTGGTCAAGGTCTTGCGCCCGACAATTCGTTGGACTGGTATATCCCATTTTTGGAGAAATGGGCGAAAGTATGCGAACAAATGGAGGGTTACGGCCTGATTGCGTACAAGATAGGCAGTTTGTATCTGGAACGTGATGTTAACAGATCAGGATATGAAGGAAAGGATACAGAGAACCCTTATCGTGACGATTTACTTAAGGCGGAATCTTGGCTTAAGATTGCCCTCAACGCATCGGACAAATCCTTTTATGAGGTGCCGGTGACCGAAACGATTCACGGATTGCGCTCCCGCACAATTTCGGCTTCCCCGCTTTTGGGCGAAAATTCGATTTTTCCCACGGGTTCAGCCACCCTTTGGCGTATCGACTACGCGAATAGCAAACAGTTGTATGTCAAAGTCGTGAAAGCCACGTCCACTTCACAAGGGATGATAAACAACAAGGTTTTTGAATATGTGACCGCCGGAAAGTCAGTATATGACGAGGTGGTGGAACTCCCCGATAAACAAGATCTGCAGGACCATTGGGGATTCTATCTGCTGCCCGAACTGCCGGCCGGGGCCTATTGGCTGCTGATTTCAGACCGGCCTTCTTCGAAATGGGATAAGAGTACACCGCGAGAGTGCTATTTGTTCCAAATCAGCGATATTGAGATTTTACCGCGTGTCACGGAGTTTGGTTTGGAAATTCTGGCTCTGCACAGAAAAACCGGAGAACCTCTCTCCAACGCCAAGGTCTCCATGACCAGGAACAAGCAAACTTTCACCCAGACTACCGATGGTGACGGTTTTTGTCAGTTTGGACGTTTGCGGGATGGCGAGTACGGTGGCACAAACGGCTTTACAGTCTCTTGGCACGGGCAGACCTTGTCTCACGGAGGATTCAATTGGTGGCAGCATGACCGCACCAGCCCTGAAGACCGCATTTACGGTCACCTCTTTACCGACAGGTCGCTCTATCGCCCCACACAAACGGTTCGTTTCAAAGGGATTTTTGAGTTTGTATATAAAGATAACCATTCTGTTTTGCTTGCTGACACTATTGTTAAGGTCACGTTGAAAGATGTGAACTATCAGCAGGTGGAAGAAATAGGACTGAGGACCAATGAGTTCGGTTCCATTGCGGGTGAGTTTACGTTGCCCGAGGGCGGTCTGACAGGAACGTATCATATTTACGCTAACGTGGGTAACCAATCGTTCAGTCATACTATTTCTGTGGAAGAATATAAGCTGCCGGCTTTCGAGGTGGAGGTTGAAACCCCGGAGGAGCCCTTTTCCATTGGGCAAGAGGTGACAGTGAAAGGCAGTGCGATGGCCTTGGCGGGTTATCCGCTTGACGGGGCTTCGGTGAGCTACCGCGTGACCCGTAACGCCTCGTTTCCATGGTGGCGCAGCTACTGGTGGCATCCCACCGTCGAACCGCTTACGGTAGCTCACGGCACGCTGGAAACCGATGATGAGGGTGTCTTCCAAATCACGTTCCCCACTGAGGAGGACATGACTTTGCGCCGCTACACTCCGCTTTACCGCTACGAAGTCAGAGTTGATGTCACCGACATTAACGGCGAAACCCACAGTGGCAGCACCGTGGTCTATGTCAGCAGTCGTAACTTGCTGTTGTCTTGTGCTTTGCCTGGTGAGATAGACGCGAATAAGTCGGACAATCAGTATCGGATTTCGCTGACCAACACGGCAGGGAAACCGCAAAGTGGCTTGGTCGGATACGAGCTTTTCCGTCTGCAAACGCCCAAACATTATATGTATGAAATAGAGAAGAAGACGGATGTTGTGATCAGTGACACGAATTTGATTCACAAGAAATTCCCATGGGTTGCCTTTCATGGTGAGGCTCAAAAGGAAAACTGGACGGCCGTTTCTCTGCAGAAGGGCACAGTAGAGGTGAACAAAGACACTGCCGTCTATTTCGCATTTCCAGACCTCAAGAAATTTCCAGACGGTTACTACAAAGTGTTGCTCTATACGGAAGATAATAACGGAAATCGCATAGAATCAGAGAATTATGTGTTGGTTTATCGTGACGATAGCAAAAAATGCAGTGCGTACAAGCCGCTGTGGGTCACGATGGACCATTCCATCAATATCGGGGAGACGCTTACCCTTACCCTTGGCAGTTTTCTGCCCGAGGCGAATGTTCTCTGCGAGATTTATTCCCACAACGTAAAGGTGTGTGCCGAGTGGGTGAACTTGCATGGGAAGACACATACGATTACCTATCCGGTGACAAAAGACGACATCGGTGGCTTGAGTGTCCATCTGCTGAGTATTCACCAGAATAAGAAAGAAGAGATGTCCCAGTCTGTCACGGTCACTGATGATACGAAAGACATCCGATTCGAGTTTCTGCGTTTCCGTGACAAGACGCTGCCGGGCAGCCAGGAGGAGTATCAGGTTCGTCTGACCGACAAAGCCGGGCAGCCCGTCTCGGCAGAACTCTTGTGCTCGATGTACGACATGGCGTTGGATGCTTTGGGAGGCCATAACTACCACAGTATGAATTTCTACAGTCCATGGAACGGTGCCAGAGGCGACTTCCGTGCACTTTCGTGGGAGAGAAGTTTCAGCCAATACAATTATCGCAACCTGTTTTTGTACTACTCTATTGCGCCGATTAAAAACTGGTTTGACTTCTTCCCGAATGCATGCACGCGCTACTATGGCTTTGGCAAGTCATTCTCTGCACGCAGCAACCGCCAAGATGTCGTTGCGGCTGTGGATTTTGCGGAGGTGGAAGAGGTTGCCATGGTTTACGAAGAATCTGCTCCCGCGCCGATGGCCGCCAAAGCTGCTGCTGGAGATGCTGATGCCGGCGGAACCGAATCTCCCGCCGAGCAGGTCCGCACCAACTTTGCGGAAACAGCCTTCTTCTACCCGCAGCTGCGCACCGACGAACGCGGCGACGTCTATATCAGCTTCACCATGCCCGACGCACTCACCAAGTGGAAGATGCAAGGTGTGGCGCATAATCCAGCCCTGATGACCGGCCGTTTCGAGAAGTTCGTGCAGACCGCCAAGGACGTGATGATCGTACCAAACGCCCCGCGCTTCCTCCGCGAGGGCGACACCATGGATTTCTCCGCCAAGGTGGTGAATATGAGCGGCCGGAACATTTGCGGACACGTGACGCTGCAGATGTTCAACGCCGTGAACAACCAACCGGTTTCGATGATCATTACGGATTCGGACCGTAGAGACGTGCCATGGCGCGTCTCTACAACGGACGGTACCCGGCAATACGAGATTCCCGCCGGCACCTCCTCCGAAATCCATTTCCGCATCGTCGTCCCCGCGGACGTGCCTGCCGTCACCTACCGCATCGTCGCGCATAACACTGACCCGAAGGAGGTGGTCGGCGACGGCGAGGAGAAGACCCTCCCCGTGCTCACCAACCGCATGATGGTGACCGAAACGATGCCGTTCTACATCTCGGGCAAAGGCTCGAAGACGTTTACTTTCAATAAATTACGTGATGCGTTCGGTGCTACGGCCAGCAAAACCCTCAAACATTACCGTTTGACGGTGGAATGCACCCCCAATCCCGTGTGGTACGCCATCCAGGCGATGCCCTACATGATGGAATACCCGCACGAGTGCAACGAACAGCGCTTCAGCCGCTACTACGCCAACGCCCTCGCCACCCACATCCTGAAGGCCAACCCCGTCATCGAGGAGGTCTTCAATCGTTGGCAGGTGGAGAGTCCCGATGCCTTCTGCTCCGCCTTGGAGAAGAACCAGGAACTCAAGCAGGTGATACTGGAGGAGACCCCGTGGGTGCTCGACGCGCAGCGCGAAGGGGCCAACAAACAGGTGCTGGCCGCGATGTTCGACTTCAAGCGGATGGCCAAGGAGGAGGCTTCCACGCTTAAGAAACTGCAGCAGGCGCAGAACGGAGACGGCGGCTGGCCGTGGTTCTCCGGCGGCAAGAGCAGCGACTTCATCACGCGGCACATCGTGGCGGGCTTCGGTCACCTCAAAGCACTCGGTGTCAGTACCGACGTGGCCAACAGCACCCTCCGCAACGCCGTCTCCTACATGGACGCGCAGATGTACCAGCGCTACCTCGACCGCAAGAAATACCACTACACCTACGTTGATGAAACGCACTACCTCTACGCCCGCAGCTTCTACAAAGACAAGGTCTCCGCAAAGCACAAAGTCGCCTACGATACCTGCTATAAGGTGCTGTTAAGCAGTTGGAAATCAGAGTTCTACTATACGCAAGCGATGATTGCGCTCACCGCTTGGCGCAACGGCGACCAGAAAGTGGCGAAGGAGATTGTGGCCTACCTTAAGAGCATGGCCCAGCATAGTGAAGAGATGGGCATGTTCTGGAAAAAGCAGGGTGGCGGCTGGTTCTGGTATGAGCAGCCCGTGGAACGGCAGGCGATGTTGATCGAGGCGTTCTACACCATCACACCGGAGGACGAGGAGACGTTAGCACAGATGCAGTTGTGGCTCCTCAAACAGAAGCAGACCCAGCATTGGGGCACCACCAAATCGACCACCGAGGCCGTCTATTCGCTGCTGCTGAACAAGACGCTGGTGGCCGACGACAAGACCGTGGCGGTCACCGTGGGGAATGTGCGCCTGCCGGACGAAACCGTGCAGACCGAGGCGGGTGCCGGCTACTTCAAGAAGGTCTGGACGGGTGAGGAAATCACCGCCGACAAGGCCAACGTGCGCATCGAAAAGGGCACGGACGGTCCTGCGTGGGGCGGCCTCTACTGGCAGTATTTCGAGAATTTGGACAAGATCGCCCGCAGTGACGACAAGAGTCTCGTCATCGAGAAACAGCTCTTCAAGGTGGAGAACACCGACAAGGGCGAGGTGCTGAAGACCATCACAACCAATCATCTGTTGCAAAAGGGCGACAAGGTGCGCGTCCGGGTGGTCATCACCGCAGACCGTGACATGGAGTTCGTGCACCTCAAGGACATGCGGGCTGCCACCTTCGAGCCAGTCAACGTTTTCTCGCAATACAAATACCAGGACGGTCTCTGGTACTACGAATCGACCAAGGATGCCGCTACCCATTTCTTCATCGACTGGATGCCGAAAGGCAAATACGTTTTCGAATACACCCTCTTCGCCACCCAGTCCGGCGACTTCAGCAACGGCATCACGCATATCGAGTGCATGTACGCGCCGGAGTTCCAGTCGCATTCAGCGGGGGTAAGGGTGCAGGTGCGGTAACAATTTGTTTGCGAACACTTTCAGTATGTCAAAGAATCCTTTGAAAACAGCGAGCACTCATGCAGATTTTCGATGGCATTTATCGCAACAGTAGTAAAATTGAAAATTGTGACAAAATGAAGAAGTTATTATTAGCAGTAATCGTGTTTTGGGGGGCATTCGGGATTGCCCAAACAAACAACACCGCGATTGTAGATCTGCTGGAGGCGGGAGTTCCGCATACCAGTATTAACAGTGCCGACGGCAACCGATACCTGTACTATAGTCCTCGTTACGGCAATACGGACAAGTGTATCCGTATGCCGAAAGATGGAAGCGAGTGCCAAACAAAGAAAATGAACCACCCCTCCGACTACGTTCTGATGGCATGTTACGAAAGTACAAACTCGCTTTATTGTGTGTATAACTTTTTTAATTACAAGGAGAAATCATACGGCATCTACTTGAACTCCGTTCCAAAGGATGGGGATGACTTCAGCTGGGATCCGGAACTTGTCGGCTCCGTCCCTTTGGAAAGGGCTTACGACATCAGAACCTTCTCGTCCACCTCTCCCGACAACTCCAAAGCTGCCGTTTTGCTCTGTTTGACTCAAAACTCCTTGAAATCCGCAAGTCTGAAGGGCTCTTTGATTATGGCTTTCGACGAGAATGGACTGCTATGGCAAAGTTCGATGGACTTGGAGTTTACGAACAATACGTTGCAAATTTTCAATTTTGCCATCCAGAATGATGCAAACGTATATACCACCATTCTCTCTTTTACAAAGAAGGATGACAAGGACAAATCGAGGGCGAACGAGACACTTCATTTGTACCAATATGGTCAGTATGGGGAGACGAACCACGTGGAAGAACAACCGGAGTTCGGATCTTTGCAAAATGCAAGCCTCCTGTTCACGAAAGACGGCAACATCGCTGTAAGTGGATACTACTCCTCAGACCCAGAAAAAAAAGAGAGCGGCTGCTACGTTTTCAAGTTCGACGCCAAGAAGTTCTCTACGACCAATATCAGCCACCAAGATTTCCCAGATGCGTATTATGCCTATAATCATGTGGGTGCGAAGGTTGAAGGGAAAGATTTTCATGCTTATCCCATGGGATTTTACGAGTTTTCCGACGGCACTTTGGCTCTCCTCGGAGACATGCAAAGTGTTCAGCGCGCCACCATCGAATTCACCATTGGGGGCAATGTGCTGGTGCATTTCATGAATCCTAACGGTGATATCACCAACTTCAAGATGATCAAAAAGACACAGACAAGCACCTTCACTTCCGGCTCGCCGAAAGGATTGCGGGACAGAATGTTCTCCTATTTTCCCATTATGCATAACGATGTTATCCACATCATCTTTGCTGACAATATTGACAATTACAAAGGGAAAAGTGGCCTGAACTGTTTCGTGGATGCCGGATTCACCACAGCCGTGAGGTACAACGGTGTTTGCGCCGCCCATTGTACCATCAACCGAAATCAGGAAATCTCCATCCCAGAGCTGCTGATGGACTACACCGCCCACAAATCCTACATTTTGTGCCCCTTGTTCACTGAAGACGACGGTTTTATTCTCTGCCGAACCGGCAAAAAATCTAACCTGATATCCAAACTTGCCTGTCCGATGAACAAAACGAAAGAGTGAAAAGCGTCGCTCTGCTGTTTCTCACAACCTTCCCTCTTCCACAAAACTGTAGTACCGGTCTTTGTGGATGATGATGTGATCGACTAAGACCAAATCCATCAGTTTGGCGGCGTGGTGAAGTTTTTCTGTCAGCTGGATGTCGGCGCGGCTGGGGCGCACCGATCCGGACGGATGGTTATGGCATAGGATGATTTGCGTGGCTTTGTTCACTACTGCTTCTTGCATCACGATTCGCGTGTCCACCCCTGTGGTGCTGATGCCTCCTTTGCTGATTTGGCAACTTAGCAGGATGCGGTTGGCTTGGTTGAGGTATATTGCCCAGAATTCTTCATGGTCGAGATAGGCTATTTTGTCTTGCATCAGGTTTACGACATCTCGCGAGTTTAGGATATGCAGACTCTCCTCCACCTTCTCCGCGCGGATGCGCTTGCCGAGTTCAAAGGCGGTGAGCAGGGCAATGGCTTTCGCCTGTCCAATGCCCTTGATCTGTGAGATTTCTCGCAACGACATATCGGACAGGTTGTTAAGACTATTTTCCGAAGAGGCAAGCAGCCTCTTGGCTAAATCCACGGCGGATTCAGCGTTGCTTCCAGTACGCAGTAATATGGCAATGAGTTCCGCGTTGGACAATGCCACAGCGCCGTTCTTGGCGTATTTTTCTCTTGGCCGGTCTTGAGCGCTCCACTCTTTGATGGTCAGTTTTCGGTTTTCGTAGTCTTTGTTTTGTAGGTTCATAGTTTAGGTTAATACGTTTTCTGTGGTTGGTAAAGACGGGTCGCGACCCGTCTCTACTAATACATTTGCGATCGTTTGAGTAAATAGGGTAGTAGTATCTGTTCGAAACCTTGCGTGATGTCGGCCGGAATGACATCAATCTGGTATTGGCCGCATTTGACTTTGATTTCTTGGAAGTATTCGCGTACGGTCTGTTGGTAGTATTCGCGAATATTGTTGGCATGTACTTTCACCTCTTTCCCAGTTTCCATATCCACAAATCGATAGAGTCGGTTGTCGAAAGAGAAGTCGTATTCCAACTGTTTGTCGAAGGTGTGGAAGAGAACGACCTCGTGTTTGTTGTGGCGCAGATGCCCCAGCGCGAGCAGCAACTCGTCCAGGTTTTTGCTCGATTCCAGCATGTCGCTGAAAATGATGACCAATGAACGGCGATGAATCTGTTCGGCAATCTGGTGCAGCGTGTCGGTGACCATAGACTGTCGTTGCACGTCGTCGCCAATAGGTTGTAGAACTTTCTCCAATTCTCGGTAGATCATCTTGTGATGCGCATCTCCGCCCCGTGCGTGCGTGTGCAACTCTAACTTGTCAGAAAAGAGGCTCAGCCCGACGGCATCGCGCTGACTTTTGAAAACTTGCATCAAAACAGCGGCGGCATATACAGCGAAGAAAATCTTGTTCGGTTGTGCGAGGGTGTACTTCTGCCGTTTGGGGAAGTACATGGACGACGAATTGTCGATGACTAGATGGCAGCGCAGGTTGGTCTCCTCCTCATATTGTTTGACGAACAGCTTGTCGGTGCGGGCGTACAATTTCCAGTCAATGTGCCGGATGGGTTCGCCAGTGTTGTAAGGCCGGTGTTCGGCAAACTCTACAGAGAAGCCGTGCATAGGGCTCTTGTGAATGCCTGTGATAAAGCCTTCCACCACCTGTTTGGCCACGAACTCTACGTGGTCGAACTGCGTTATTTGCGTCAAGTCAATCGTATATGCCATAGGTCAAATTTTAGGCCGCAAAGGTACAATTTTTTCGGTCTGTTAAAGAATACCTATTGCGATATAAAGTGTTTCCATGCTTCTAAGAAATAATCGTTAAGTTCCGCTAAACGGAAGTCAGGAGTAAATAGTTCTTTTGCTGTGAAAATACAAGGTTTGTTCCCCTTCTGGTAAAGAATAAGACATGGAAAATCCAACTCATGAAGCTGTAGTGGACCAGTGAGACCTTTGTAATTTATTGAAGTATCGTAATATAGATTAAAAGATTTGTTCGTTTCCTGTCGGATTTGTTTGCGGAGTTCGTGAGCGGAAAACCCATTTAAGACACGAGGATATACGTGAGCGAGTTGTATGTTTTCGGGAATGGTTTGATGGATCATTTGGTTGACCGCTTTAACGCATCCCGAGCATTCCAGCTCTTGGTGCAACACCAAGACATGTTTTTCGTCAGGCAGATTATCCAAGTCTGTCTGTTTTCCTTCAGGGGTAAACAGGGTTATAGGCTGCTGTTTCATTTGCGGGGTGTATCGCATGATTTTGTATGCGAGAACTGGTTGATTATCAGAAAAATATTGATTCACTTCGTTCATGTATTCTCGATTGTTTTTCCCTTCCCAATGAACATCCGTGTTGTAGGTCAGTTGCACAAGATAGTCCCCCTCTGAGGCGTTTCCCTTGTCGAGTCCGCCTTGAAATAGGTTAAATGGGAATCGGGCCGCAAGATAGGCGCTGTCTTCATGGTTCGTTCTCAGATATTGGCGCGTTGCGCCATCTTCTGTATGAATGGCGTATTGCAGCGCCGATTTCCCAGTTAGCGTGTCAAATTGCATGTAGAGTAGCAGGATATCCCCGTCCAGTGGTATGGCAACTTTTGCGTAGGAGTAGTCATACAAGTCGTCTTTAACAGCGTAAATACGCTCGATGCCATAAGGTACTGTCAAGGTCTTTTGAATGTATTCGTCTTCGAATGCCTTCCACTGTGGCAGGTGAAAGTGAATAGTATCTTGAAGATAACCTTCTAAGTCATACACCTCCAGACGGGGAAATCTCGTG
This sequence comes from uncultured Bacteroidales bacterium, assembly GCA_946409645.1. GTDB lineage: Bacteria > Bacteroidota > Bacteroidia > Bacteroidales > WCHB1-69 > F23-D06. The sequence goes on along the minus strand of CAMJXE010000011.1, from coordinate 36,623 downwards.
CTTAGGAAGAATACAGATTTTTGGTTGTGGGAAATGTAACGATTAGGCTGGATCTGCACGATATGAGGCGCCTCGTAAGGCAATTCCCGTATCAGTGTCGCCGAATCGCTGTCCAGGTCCTGCTGAAACCACTTGAACCCTTTGTCATGGTCCTCTTCAAAAAAGTGAATCTTATTCCGATGAAGGTATCCCATGTATAGGTTTTGGTGACGATAGACGGATCTCACTCGGTAGTTTTGGTTAATGATTCGTTGATAAAGGATTAATTCTTCCTGAGTGGTCACCAGCAGATAGTCACCGTCAAAACTGAAATCATAAATCCAGAGGCTTCGTGCGTACCGCTCTTTGTTGCGGACGTTCTCGGGCAACGGAAGTACGATCTCCGTCTGTTCATAATTATCCGTCGATAGTGAGTGGATAACCGCTTGATAGCCGTTCTCCTTGCTTTGAAACCCCTGCTGCTCGACAAAATAGAAAGTGTTCCCCTGCATTTTGCATTTGATGAGATTGAGGTTCTCGAGCACGTGCGCACTCCTCAGTTCCACAATCGTATCCAATGTGAACAGATTGCCAACCCATTCTTGTCCTGCCGCCCGCAGGAATGATAAGCAAACGCTAACGATGATAACTATTTGTGTTTTCATGAGCCTGAACTTTTTTTGAGAAAGGATTAATTACCAGCGGTCAGGTTGTTGAAATCCACCCTTTCGATGTAAATCTTCATGGTGGAAGTGGAGCCCGTGCTTGCGGTCACCTCACCTCTGACGACGTAGGTTTCTGTCTTTTTCTTCATGCCGATGCCAGAACTGGAGGAGGCGAAAGCCAAGGTCTTGGTATAAACCGATGGAACATTCGGTCCCTTAACACCACTCTGGGCGGCATGGGCACAGTTTTCTTGCGCTGTTTCGTACTGGTTGATCACATTGTTGATGGCTGAGACAAACGCTTGGATCTTAGATGATTCCGTGATGTTTGATATGCCATTCAATGTGTTGACAGGAAGTGCCGTGCAGTTCGGTACACGGCATGCAGTAAACCCGCTACCCGAACAGTTGAGCTGCGCTAAGCCAGAAGAGCTCGACTCCGCAGGGGTGTAACTGACATAGTTGTACAGGTTGAAGATTGCCGTGAAGCCGCCTTGTTGCTTGTTGACGATGACGGCGGGAACTTTTTCAGCGAATGCGCCGAAGGAAAAGATAGATAATCCGATGAATAATAAGATTTTTTTCATAGTTTTTCGTTTTTAAGTTTGATTGTTAAATTGTTTTTTGTTGGTTTGCCCCTGTTTCGCTGAGGCGGCATTTGACTGCTTGTGCGTTAATCTTCTCATGGTCTTACATAGGTCGATTAAGTTTTTTTGTTTCAGTTGCGGCGTTTATTCGTTTTAGGTTAATGATGACTGTTGTTTTCACAGTTCCGTTCAATAGGGGTCGCCAACCCTTTTTTGAACATGACAAAAATAATACAATGAAAAGCGTTTGTCAAGAGTTTTTGAAATTTTTTTTCTTCTTGAATATTAATAAGTTATCAAAATGCCGTTAACAAACCGAGCCCGATTAGTTAAAATCGAGCTCGGGATTTCGCAGATTTTTGGCCTTTCGCTGCCAAAACAGAACATCGTTTACTCCAAAACCACTTGATGTTTGGACATGATTTTGCGAAGGTTGATGAGGGCGTAACGCATACGTCCCAGCGCCGTGTTAATGCTCACATTGGTCATTTCAGCAATCTCCTTGAAACTGTAATCGTTGTAGATGCGCATCTTTAACACCTCTTTCTGCTCCTCTGGAAGGTATTCCACGTAATGGGTCAGGTCGGAGTAGGTCTGCTCACGAATCATCTTTTCTTCCACAGATTCATCTTTGGAACCGATAATCGTGAAAATGTCGAAATCCTCCCCGCCATCCACGGTGGGCATTCTTTGGATACGACGGTAATAATCTATCTTAAGGTTGTTCGCGATGCGCATGATCCATTGGAAAAATTTTCCCTCTTCTTGGTAATTGCCGGAACGGATGGTGTTTATAACCTTAACGAAAGTGTCTTGGAAGATGTCTTCTGCCAATTCCTTGTTTTTGACAGATACCATCAAATAGGAAAACAGCCGTCTTTCATAACGGAGGATAATGGTCTTTAAAGCAGTCTCTTCACCTGCTTGATAACGCGCTATCAATTCGTTATCACTTAAGGCATTCCAATTCATAGTATGCTCCTTTCTTTAATAGGTTTAATAAATTCAGAAAGTAGATGTTTTTTCGATAGCAGGTCTCCTTTTTTTTATTTGATTGAAAATGCCTATAATTGTTTATTTATTGAGCTGCAAAAATAGAATTTTTTTAAATATCCCCAACTTTTTGAAGAAAAAATTTTTTTTTAATCCTTTCTGGAAAAAACTATCTTTGCAGTTGTATTAATTGTTTAGTTGAAATGAATAAAAAAGTCGTCGTTACCTTGCTCCTTGCATTTTGCAATTTAACCTTTTTGCAAGCGCAACAATATGAAATTCAGTATGATAATATGATTTATGCTGATGGAATCGCCAGTGTTCAGCTGCTTGTTGGGAATGATCAACTTTCGGAACCGATTGGCACCTTTGGAGACACTTTCCATATATCTTTCGATGATTTGAACCTTGATGTTCGACATTTGAAGTACACGTTTATCCATTGTACACATGATTGGCTGCTCTCACAGCTCAATCCCATTGAATATATAGAAGGTTTTTTGGAAGATGATATCACTAAATATGAGCATTCGTTTAACACCATAGAACCCTATATGCATTACTATGCTGAATTTCCAAACGAGAATATATCTTTTTCAAAATCAGGAAATTATATTCTGTATGTGTATGATGATACGCCAGACAACCCCGTGCTGACCCGTCGGTTTATGGTGCTTGAACCCTTGCCAGCTAAAATAGTTTGTGATGTGCATTCCGCCATTGATGTAAACAACAGATTCACACATCAAGACATTGATTTTACGGTGTTTACGGGCGGGTACCGAATCCGTAATCCACAACAGACCGTACATGCCACCATACGCCAAAATGGCCGATGGGACAATGCCATATTTGGTCTTACCTACCGTTCAGGCTCAAATGCGGAATTGTTCTTCAACTATATGGATGGCCGAAATTCTTTCCCCGGCAGTGCTGAATTCCGCACTTTCGATATATCCACGTTGCGTTCCAATGCTGACCATATCGTGGGAATCTCTTTTGTCAACCATCACAATCATGCCTATGTACTTCAAGATGACGCTCGGCCTTATGCGGCATACGAAAGCAGGGGGAATATGAATGGGCGCTGCTACTATCGCAATCGCGATCTTCGAAACGATTATTCAGAGGATTATGTATTCACACATTTCACCTTGAAAAGTACCTTTCCCTTCAACGATGGGGATGTTTATGTCTTTGGCGAGTTGACTGATTGGCGTTTGAAGGATGAGGCTAAGCTTCGTTATAATAAGGAATTTGATTTTTGGGAGACTGAACTTATGCTGAAACAAGGGGTTTACAACTATCAATATGTTTTTGTGCCTTGGGGCTCAACAACAATTGATGCCACCTATATCGAGGGATCTCATTACGAAACTAATAATATATACTATATTTATGTTTATTATCAAGAGGAGGGAACGTCCTATGACCGTCTCATTGGTTATCAACCTTGTTCAATCACGGATAAGTGATTCGTTATTCGTTTTTCACGCATCTGATTGAGTAGTAAGCCTCTTTGGGAGTGCAGTTGATTTCCACCGTGGCGTTTGTGAAGTAGAAACGGTGGATAGGGGATGTGTCAGGGCTACCGTCGGAGCACGTCCAGAATCCTGCATTGGTGCCGAATCCTTCCGCTGAATCATTCCAGATACTGCCCGCAGGAAGTACGGAGAATCCTGTGCCATTGTTAGTTGCAATGTTTTCGATAATACAGCATGCTGTGCCTTGCGTCGTGAAGTCGTATTGCCAACCCTCTTGACTTGCCATAGCCTTTGCCACGTTGTTGACATCTGTGCCACAACGGTAGTAGTCTTTGTATCCGATGTAGTCTTCTAATCCCATCCATTCGAAGTTGGAAGGAACATGCCAACCATCAGGGCACGGACCTTGCACTCGACCGTCGGACTCTTCGGTCGGTTCAGCTTTGTCTATAACTGAGTACCAAGTATATAGCCGCCCATATCGGGCGATATTTTGAGGGTCATTGTTCGGGGCGTGCGGAGTAGGTGTTATATCACGCCCGTCAGCATAATGAATGGTGCGCAAATTATCTCGCATCCAACACTCTTTTCCCATGATAATTGTTTGATACTCATTGCCGTCTATGTCTTTGACGATGCCGCAATCAAGGATGTCTTGTGCGTATGAAAATGCCGCAAAAGTCAAAGCGGCAAACAGAAATAGCGTCTGTCGGAATGTTCTCATTGTACTTGCTCTAATAAACGTAGAGACGCAGTCAACCGCGTCTCTACAGGGAAATATTACTCGATTCTATCAGAAATCAGGTATTTGTTGCGGTCGGAACCGTTGCGGACTACCAACTCTGCGAGGTAACCGGCAAGGAACAGCATCGATCCGAAGACCATCGCTAACAGAGCCAGATAAAATAGCGGTTGATCTGTGACTTGGCGGAAAACTACTTGGTGAGAAAGCCTGTAAAGTTTCTGCGCAATGAGCACGATGGTGATAATGATACCAATCAGAAATGACAACGAACCTAACGAACCGAAGAAGTGCATCGGTTTCTTGCCGAATTTCGACATGAAACTGACGGTCAGCAGGTCCAAGTAGCCGTTAATGAAGCGGTTCCATCCGAATTTGGAGACACCGTGCTTGCGTTTTTGGTGGATGACCACCTTTTCTCCAATCTTGGTGAATCCTGCCCATTTGGCGATGACAGGTATGTAACGGTGCATTTCGCTATACACCTCGATGGATTTCACCACGTCTTTCTTATATGCCTTAAGACCGCAGTTGAAGTCGTGGAGCTGTATGTCCGACATACGGCGGGTAGTCCAGTTGAAGAACTTCGACGGGATGTTCTTGGCAAGTTTTGAATCGTAACGCACTTTTTTCCATCCTGATACGAGGTCGTATCCGTCTTCCTTGATCATGCGGAAGAGTTCGGGAATCTCGTCGGGACTGTCCTGCAGGTCTGCGTCCATAGTGATGACCACATCGCCCTGGCAAGCCTCGAAAGCGGTGTTCAGCGCTGCCGATTTGCCATAGTTGCGGCGGAACTTGATTCCTTTGATGGCGGGGTTATTGGCGTGCAACTCTTGAATCACGGACCATGATTCGTCGGTGGAGCCGTCATCGACCATGATGACCTCGTAGGAGAACTTGTGTTCGGACATGACACGCTCAATCCAAGCGGTCAGTTCAGGAAGCGATTCTGCTTCGTTTAATAGGGGTACTATTACGGATATGTCCATTTTTTGGTTTAAGGTTTAGGGTTTTAGGTTTAGTGGCTTAGAGGCTTAAGAGCTTAAGAGCTTAGTAGCTTAGTAGCTTAGTGGTTAATAAGCTTGTAAGCTTGTAAGCTTCTAAGCTTCTAAGCTACTTATAGACTGTTAGTTGTCGTTTCATTTGTTTCAGATTCCGATGGGACAAAATGCTCAATCGGTTTCTTAGAGGTGTAGTTGAACATGGCGACGAAGAGGCCGAAGAACATGCCGTAGAGGAGGTACATCATCGCGCTGACGCCGGCGTATTTGCCGTTTTGGTCGTAGTGAGGTACCCGCGTCTTGTTTTCTTCGTAGCGTTTTTCCAGCGGGTCGATGCTGGCGAGCGTGTCGTTGGTTAGCTGTATGATCTCCTGCACGTAAGGAGTTGACGACTTGCCTTCGTTCTGCTCGGTGTAGCTTACTAACGTCTCCATGAGCACTCTCTTGGCGTATGGGGTGAAGTTGCCCAACTGGTACTCCTCTTTGTCAGCATCGGGTTTGGAACGCAGTTTGTCGAGGTAGAATTGCTGGAAAATCAGAGTCCCGTTGTTGATTTCATCGCGAACTGATTGTTGCAGTGAATCGTTTGTCAGACATCCTTCTGTTTTGAATGTCTTGCCTTCGAGAAACGACTCTTTGCGTTCGTTTATGATAGCCGCGGCCGCTTCGGTGTAGGCTTTCAGTTCTCCGTTCGTCAGGGTGTCCTTGGCAAGATTCTGTTTGTACTTGTCCAAAGCCACGGCGTACTTCTGCTGAAGACCGTCCTTTTCGAAGACATTGTAGTGCAGCATGTCGTAGCAGAAGAGCACAAGCGCACCGATGAGAGAGATGAGGATGCAGCTTCTGTAGGCTTTGGCAAAAGACAACCGTTCGGTGTATGTTTCTTTGAACTCCTTCACGCCGAAGTGCAGCACGAGGATGAAGCCTATTATCATCGCCAAGTCAAGAAGTTGGCTGGCACTGTAATCGACTTTCCGGGCGAACATCTTCAGCAGCTCCAATGCAGCGAGCATCAGACCGAGGATGACTCCCCACTTCAGGTGTGTTTTCCAGAAATTTCTGTCGTTCAGCATAACAGGTTAGGAGGTTAGAAGATTAGGAGGTTAGGAGGGTGATCTGTTAACCCCCTAACCTCCAGACCTAATTATTTCGGGCAGCAGAATTCGGTGAGGACGCTACATGTGGATTTCGGGTGAGCGAAACCGATCATGAGACCTTCGGCACCTGGGCGGGCGCACTTGTCGATAAGGCGCACTTGCTTTTCTTCAAGTTCATGCAGGGCTTCGTTCGTGTCGGGAACGGCAAATGCGATGTGGTGGATGCCTTCGCCTTTGTTCTCGATGAACTTTGCGATGGTGCTCTCAGGAGATGTCGGTTCTAAGAGCTCGATCTTGGTTTGGCCGACCTTGAAGAAGGCGGTCTTCACTTTCTGGTCAGCGACCTCTTCGATGTTGTAACATTTCATCCCTAAGATGTTCTCATAATAAGGGATGGCGGTTTCTAAACTTTTCACGGCGATGCCGAGATGTTCGATGTGGGTGATGTTCATATTATTACGTTTTATTTGTTAGTTACTTCGTGTTTGATTACTTCGTGTTGTTCCACACTGCGCTTCGCTTGTATGGGGTTAATTGCACTTCGTGCGTTTTGTCTCTTCGAGACTGCTTAAGGAAATATATCCAATATTAATTCTTAATTCTGCATTCTTAATTCTTAATGGATCAGTCGCGGTCGGGGGTGGCGTCGAGCCAGGTGGTTTTGTGTTTGATGAGTTTGATGATGAGGGCGATGGCGGTGTAGGCGATGAGGATGTAAAGGGAAGGGCGTGTCCAGTTGATGCAACAGGAGGTACCTTCTCCAGCATTCCGGAAAACAATCAGGTAGTAGAGAATATAGTCGAGAACAGTATAGGTGACGATTACAGACATAATAGTGGCGTACTCGCGGCGGATGAAGGTCTTCCATGAGAAATCGAGCATGCCGCCTTCATAAAGTGACCATTTTGGGAAGAAGGCGGGCACTTTTGCTGCCCACTGTTCGAATTCATCGCCGTATTTGTCGCGTAGGAACGCCTCTTCGGCCATCATGATGCGTTCGTAATAGATCCAATAGACGAGGGAAACAATGACGAAAGCGAAGATGTTCATCGTATAGACGAGCAGTCCAGCCCAAATGAGATAGTTGGCGAGGTAAAGGGGGTGGCGCACCACGGAGTAGATGCCCTTGGTGTTGAGGTGGTCGGCAACTTGCTTGGCGGTGTTGCGGCCGGAGGTGCCTTTGGGGGTCGTACATACCGTGTAGGCGCGCAATGCGAGTCCAGCGATGACCAACAGCACGGATGTAATAGTGCAGATAAAATATACCAGGGCGATGAAGCTCGCGACGTTAATGCTTGAGTAAAGATTCTGGTTGGTGAAGAACAGAATGGGGAGAGATAACACGAAAATAAGCACGGGAATCTGTCCTCTGTACTTGAAGAGTTTCGCGCCAGTTGCTTCCATTGATTGTATCAAAGCCATCTTTTCAGTCGTTTTTTTTCAGGGTGCAAAGATACACAAATTCCGAATATAAAAAAAAGGACGGCCGAAACCATCCTTTTTCATTAACCATTAAAATCTTTACATTATGATTACCCTCTGCGCTCTTTAATGCGGGCTTTCTTACCCGTCAAATTACGGAGATAGTAAATTCTTGCTCTACGAACGACACCGCGTTTCACCACCTTGAGGTCGGCAATCATCGGGGAGGTGAAGGGGAACACTCTCTCAACACCGATACCGCCGGAAATCTTTCTTACAGTGAAAGTCTTGTTCACACCGCTGCCTTTGATTTGCAGAACCACGCCCTGGAACTGCTGGATACGCTCCTTGGAACCCTCAACGATTCTGTAGGAAACGTTCACAGTGTCACCGGCTTTGAATTTCGGGAACTCTTGGGTCGTTATGAAGTTATCTTCTACGTATTGAATCAACTCGTTTTTCATTGCTCTATCGTTTTATTCTTCTTATTATTATCTCCTAAAATTTGAGGATGCAAAAATACACTTTTTTTGGATATCCGCAATAGGATGTTGAATATTTTTCTTTCATGTTTATATTATAGATAATCAACGACTTACGGTTTTGCGTGCTGATTTTAAGCTTCGTTTTAAGCTATCGATAATCCTCTGTTTCGCATCAGGAATGCTGATTTATGTCTCCGACGCCGATTGATATGCAACACCCGCTCATCCTCGACATCTAATTTATATCCATCCCCCTAAGCCTGTAATCCTCTAATCCTACACTCTCTTTATTACATAAGTTACAATCCCCCAAACCTGGAAATGGTTCTCCTCAGTGATTTCGATGGGTGGGAAGGCGGGATTGTGCGGCATCAGGAAAAGTTGGCCGTTCTCCAAATGGATGCGCTTGAGGGTGAACTCACCGTCGATGAAACAGACAGCTATCTGGTCGTTAGCGGGTTCCAACGATTTGTCAATCACCACGATGTCGCCGTCTTGGATTCCTACGCCTTCCATGCTGTTGCCGGTGATGCGGGCATAAAACGTAGAGGCTTGGTTTTTGACGACGTAACGGTTGAGGTCGAGCACGGGTTCTGTGTAATCCTCGGCAGGGGAGGGAAATCCGGCATGAATGCCTTCCACCACAGGGATTTTCTCGTGGTGGGAATGCGGGGTGAAAATGTCAATGTTGGCCATAATGGGTTCGTCCGTTTACATGTAGAGACGCGATTAATCGCGTCTCTACAAAGGGAATGTATAGGTTTGTCGTCCGTAGGGCTGTCGCATTGCGGCAGCCCTACAACAGGGATTAACGATACAAAATCACGTTGCGTGATTTGTCGATGGTGAACTCGCCCCATTCCTCGCGGATGTATTGGTCGCCGACCACGATGGCGGCGGGCAGGTTCTTCTTGACGGTGACCTTCACGTTCTCGGAGTAGTCGTCGCCGATACGCAGCTCTTCGAGGTAGAGTACTGCGCCCTCGATGATACTACCGTCTTCCTGCTTGATGGCGCCGGCTTTCTCCTCAAAGTCTTCCAAGCTGATGAAGGACTCCTTCAGGAAGCGGGTGGCGTCGGCGTAGTTCATGAAGATCTCCTCGCTGTTGTCGCCGATTTGGAACTGCAGCGACTTGCTGTTGGCGTAGCAAGTGCCTTTCACCGTTTCGCCATCGATGGTGACGGGCACGGTGCGCTCCTGGACGACGGCAATGCTGGTGGGCACCTTCGAAATGGTGTCATTGGTGGGCACGTAGTCGTCACGCAGGATGGTGAACTCGGTACGACGGTTCAGCTGGTGGGCAGCTTCCTGTTCTGGTTTTGTGGGCAGGGAATTGATGTATTCTTCAGTCAGGTAAGTGCCTTTGGCGAAGAAGTATTTCTTGTTGTTATAAACAACACTCATGTCCTTGTCCAAGCGGCGCGGCACACGCTCACCGTAGCCTTTCGGCACAATACGGTCGGCAGCGATACCTTTCTCCAACACGAGGAAATCGACGCAGGATTGGGCACGTTTCTGAGACAGCACATCGTTGTCAACATCGTTACCACGCACGTCGGTGTGGGAACGCAGCTCAACCACGATGGTCGGGTTCTGTATCATTATATTATATAAGAACATCAAAGAGTCCTTATATTGAGGTTTCAAATCCCACTTTGCCAAATCGTAGAGAATTTCGGGCAGCACGATAGGCTCCTTCGGGATGGGCTCGAGCATGAAATCTTGTTTGAGGTCGGTGTTCTCGGTCAAGCCAACGGTGGTTTGTTTGGCGGTGTTGCCGCGCTCCCAGTAACCCTTCTTGGCAATCTTGATGTCATACGTGGTGGCACCCAGAATCTTGTTTTTGTCGAAATGGTAGTAACCTTTCACGTCCGTGGTGGTCTTGTATGAGGTGCCGTCGGAGCCGACAATTTCGACTTCAACGCCGTCCATATACTGGCCGTTATTCTTGTCGCGGACATAGCCGGAGAGCGTATAGACCAGCGGGCGGAGGAGGAAGTAGTAGATGTCGTCGCCGCCGCGGCCGCCTTGACGGTTGGAGGAGAAGTAGCCTTTGGCCATATAGGGAGACTTGGATTGCGGGTCGATGGCCTCGTTCTCGTCGAAGATGATGCCGATTTCGTCGCCGGAGGAGTTGATGGGGACCATCAGGTTCTCGGGGTCGCCGAACTCGCCGTTCTTAACATGGGACACGAAAAGATCGAGGCCGCCCAAGCCGGGATGGCCGTCGGAGGAGAAGTAGAACTCCTCTTCGTTACGCCACACGGGGAAGACTTCCTGACCTTCGGTGTTGATCTTAGGTCCCAAGTTGGTGATATTGGTGAATTTTCCGGTCTTTTTGGTACGGGTGGCCGTGTAGAGGTCGTAGCCGCCGTAGCCGCCAGGTTTGTTGGATGCGAACCAGATGGTGAGTTCATCTTCGGAGATGAATGGGTGGACGTAGTTATAAGCACTGTCGCCGAGGTCGATGATTTCAGCTTCGCTCCATGCTTTGCCCTTCTTCATGGACTTGTAGATGTAGCAGCCTTGTACTTTCTTTTTGTCTTGCGGGCATTTGGTGAAATAGACGACGGAACCTTTACGGTTTGCGCATGCCTCGCCCTCGTTCACGCCAGTGTTGAGGGTGCCGCCTTGGTCCATAGAGGTCACAGGAGACCACTCACCTGGCCAGTCGGTGTTTTTGCTCTTAGGTTTTGTGGTGATGTAAATATCTGAGAAAGAGCCGCTTGTCCATTGGTCGGTGCCTTTGCCGGCAGAACCTTCGCGGTTGGATGAGAACATGATGGCGTTACGTTTGTCGTAGTTGGCCCAGCGGGGTGCCCATTCGTCTTCTTTAGTGTTGAACTTTTTGAGGTTCTCGACTTCGTAGCGGGTGGGGTTTTCGTTCCACATCTTGGCCTTGTTACAGCCGTCGATGCGCACGTCCACACGCGGGTCATCGGAAACACGTTTTTTATAATTGTTATAGTATTTCAATGCTTGGTCATAATCACCGCGCAGATTGTAAATGCTGCCTAAATGAAAGAGAATCATGGGGTTATCCTTCTGATAGTTCTTCTTTTCAAGGCGGAGATATTGTTGTTCAGCCTTCTTGAGGTCGCCCATGATGCGGTAGCACTCGGCGATTTGGAAGGTGGCACGTTGAATCTCCACGCGGTTAGATTTCAGCTTTTTGATGCCTTTCTTGTATTCATTCAACGCATTTTCGTACTGGCAATCACGGAACAAATTGTCGGCAGGACGTAGCACAGGCTGCTGGGCGTGAATGCTGCAAATGCTTGAGAATAAAATACTTAAAACGATAAAATAGACCTTATAATTTTTCATTTTACTACAATTTTCTCATTATAAAATTAAGGCGGCTAAAATACAAAAAAAATGCAAACCGACTTGCAGAAAAAAAATTTCTTTTAAAAGTGATAAAATCGGGACATGACGCGTCTAATCGTATAAAGGGCATTGTTGTTGTGCCGTGAAGGAGAGTCCGTGACCTGAGACCGGATTCGTTAAGGGAGAAAGGACTATTGTATTAGTACGATTACAAAGCTGAAAATATAAAACATTAACGATATACAATATGCAATATGAAAGCGAAGTCCGTGTACGGAATACAAAACAGCGACTGGCCATCCGTTGAAACAGCCTACATGACCACAAGGCTGAACGATCATGGCCAAGCATACATCATACATTCTGATCTCGCGAAAGATGTGGTCATAATACAATACGTGGTGAATAATGAATATTTCAGTAACGAGATTCAGGCATGATGTGAATGGGAGAACCGCAGCAGGGACGCTTCACAAAACGTCCCTGCTGGAAACCCATTTGTGAAAAGAGATAATCACAAGGCCACAACACAGTTCCGAAAACACCTAAATCCTAAACATATGAAAAATAAATTTTACACCCTCATCACGATGTTGCTGCTCTGCGTATGGGCGCAGGCGCAAATCGACAGTCTGCAGCAGATCCCGGCGACGCTGCCCTACAGCTGCGATTTCAGCAGCCAAAGCGAGAACCAGCGTTGGATCCTGACGCGCTCAAGCTGCTACATGTCCGAACCCTCGAACCGTTTCGTCATCGGCACGGGCACGTCCGTGGCGGGCGGGGCGGACAAGTCACTGTATGTCAGCGGCGACACGGCAGGACTGGAAAGTTACGGCGCCAATAGCGAGTCCTGCCGGCTCTTTGCCGAACGTATTCTCGATTTCGGGAATGTGCCGCAGAACTGGGTGCTGGAGCTGGATTGGAAGGCGTCGGGCAACCAGAACGGCTCGAATGTCATTGGCGGGTTGAAGGTCTTCCTGCGCGACACCGCCGACCTGATGCCGCAGGAAACGCCGGACTATGCGGAGGAATACCTGGAGTTGGCGGTGAACGACACCGTATGGCGGCACATCCGCATTCCTCTGCAGAATGTTTCGGGATTGAAAACATTGCAGTTCTACACGTGGGGCTATCTCAACGCGAATGCGCGGCTCGTGCCGGCGGCCATTGACAACATCGCCATCATACCCGCCACGTGCGAGGCGCCGCAGTTCACGGTCACGACGGTCGGCACACGTGCGGTTTTTGACTGGCAGGGTAGTGATACCGACACGTTCCTGATTGTTTGGCGTCCCGTTTTCGGAACAGATCAAGATATTGAATATGAGGAAATTGTCGGTAATACGGATACCATTAGCGGTTTGTTGCCCAATACGGAGTATATCGCTTGGATGGCGAAGATTTGCGGCTCAGACACTTCTGCGATGTACTTAGGCACGCATTTCACGACAGGTTGCGGCACCTACGTGGCCCCGTTCGAGGAACATTTTTCTGCCCCGCAGCATTGTTGGACACTTGATCCGACATTCAGTGAGTTGTTTGAATACATATATACAACAAATCATGTGTCCTATACCAGCAGCCCGGACTATTTCGGCTATTTCGACACCGCGCGCGCCATCACTCCCGTAATTGATGTCTCAGGTCTGGTCAACCCTTACCTCAAATTTTCCCGCATCCAGAGCGAATACGATGGAGACCGTAAGAGTCTGGACCTGTATTATCGTGAATATGAAGAAGATGAGTGGCATTATATGGGGACGTATATCACTCCGACGGGAACCAGCGAATGGAAGACTGATTCGGTGGCGATTCCGTCGCATTCCGCGACACTGCAGCTCGGATTTTTCTCCATCCAGCATGGCAACCAACAGCTTTCCCGTATCTCTTTGGACGACATTTACATCTATGATGGCCCTGACTGTGAGGTGGTTTCGGATGTGACGTTTGCGGGGCAGAGCGGTGACACGGCCTTCATCCACTGGGTGTGCAACAATCCCGCAGGATGTAATGTGCGTTACAGGACGTCTGACACGGCGGAGTGGGTCTATACAAACGACCTCGGCGGCTATGCAATCATTGAGCCTCTTGCGTCACTCACGAACTACGAGGTGGAAGTCTCGTCCTCTTGCGATTCGTTGGTGTGGGTTCCCTGCGCGTTCACCTCGCAGGTGGTCGCCACGCTATTGCCTTATTTCACAGACTTTTCCAACACGGCCGACCGAGACTGGCAGTTAGATAACGGCACTTGTCTCAACCACTGGACGATAGGATCGCCCGTGATGCAGGATGATGGTGCCTCGTCGATGGCCAACGCACTGTTCGTCACGCAGGACGGTGCTACGGCGGGTTACGGGTTGGACAACTATTATACGGTTGTGAGTGCTTCCAAACGCTTCAATGTCAGTGATATATCCACGGTGAATGTCGAGTTTGACGTGCTTTGCGGCGGTAACAGCAACATGGATTATCTGAAGATGTTTCTCGCACCGGCGGATGTGGTGTACGCTGCGTCAGAAAACAGCACGAGTTTTTCCGCTTTTGACTATCAGGTTTACGCGGCCAATTTCCACGAGTTTTTGAGCCAGACGGGCTATTCGGGTGGCAATTACAAACTGAACCTTACACAAGGTAACATATTGCATGTCAATATGGAAATGCCGAACCCGAACCTGAACGGGGAGGTGCAGCTGGTGTTCGTCTGGACCAATGACCACAGCACAACCAGCCACTACGGCATGTATTCGGATAATCAGCCCGGCCCCGTCATCACCAACGTGCATGTGTGGCAGAACGACTGTGACGTGGTCACCGGTTTGCAGGTCGTGGACATTGTGGGAAGCCACGCCACCGTGACTTGGACACCGCCAACTGTGGCTGAAGACTTCGTGGTGGAGTACAAACTACAAGGCGATGATTGGACTTCGGCTTCTGTGACAACCCAAACGATAGACACGAACTTTTTGATTCTGAACGGATTATTGGCAGACACCGTTTATGACGTGCGGGTTCGGGTGAACTGTGGCAACATCTTGGGCATTGGAAATTGGCGTTACACCGACTTCAACACGGCCTGCGCTATCGTGGTGACAGACAGCACCCCCTACGTGCAAGATTTCTCCACAGCACCAGATTGCTGGATTATGGCGGTGAACCCGGATCATTCGTGGAGTTATCTCAACTATAACGGGGCCATGTATCACCAGCACCACTATCAGGCGGGCTTGAGCGACACCTGTCCCCTCTATTCCCCGATGATGGATATTTCCGCCGTGAGCCATCCTTATCTGAAATTCTCCCATCAGCAGCAGGGAGACATCAATTTCCACCATTTTGACTATCTGAAAGTGGATTACCGGAGCAGTTCGTTGAGTCCGTGGCAAACGCTTGTCTTGTATGATATGGAGATTCCCGCGTTGAAAACTGACTCCATTCCCTTGCCTGATTCGCTCAATTACATCCAGTTCGCCTTCTTAGCCGTCCAAAACGACGGCGGAGGTGCCATCTATCTTGATGATGTCTCCGTCTATAACGGGCCTTCATGCCTGCCGCTGACCAGCGTATCGGTGGTGGATGTGACGGGGACCGCGGCTGCCATCTCCTGGGTCGGGCATAGCGAAAATGGCTACGTGGTGCGCTACCACGATCTCTCCGATACGGTGTGGAACTATGTCACGACTACGGACACATTTTTGATAATCAACAATTTACAGGGATCTACCACCTATATTGTGCAAGTGTCCGGCGACTGTGACGAGCCGAACTGGCTCTCTGCGCAGCTCTCTACGCCGCTCATCGCCGAGGACCTGCCCTATTTCACGGACTTCGCGCCCACTTCCGACCATGGTTGGTTGCTCAACAACGGCGACTGCGCCAACTATTGGACGATGGGCGAGGTGGACGCCGTCAACCACGTGAACGCGCTGTTTGTCACCCACGACGGCAGCACGCCGGGATATAGCAACACGGATATTTCGGTAGTGACGGCGGAAAAACTCTTCGAGATGGGCAATGCGGATTCCGTTGTGGTGGAATTCGACATACGTGTCGGCGGCGAGGCCCGTTATGATTTCATCAAGCTGTTTCTGGCACCGGCCAATACGGAATATTCGACCTCAACCACAAGTTTCCCGTCATACGCCGGGACGAGTTACAGCACGAATGCCTTCAACTTCACGCCATTTTTCAGCCTCAGCACCGACCAGTCGCATTCGGCCCCTTACACCTTCGCGCTTTCTACGGGCACGGGCATGGTGCATATCGCGGCGGTGATGCCCAACCCGGTCGCCAACATGGTGGATCTTTCCCAGGCAAAGGTGGTTTTCCTATGGAGAAACGACCATCTATGGGGTGACCAGCCTGGCGCGGTCATCACGAACATCTCGGTGCGGAACAACTCCTGCGCGCCCGTGAGCCAGCTCACCGCCTCCAATGTGCTCTCCACCACTGCCGACATCTCCTGGAGCCCCGGCAACGGCGGCGAAACGGACTGGATTCTGGAATACAAAGAGGTCTCCGCCACAACCTGGACGCAAGTCCCTGTGTCGGGGACGCCGGCTTACACGCTGACGGGGCTGACACCTACCACCAGCTATGATGTTCGAGTGATGGCCGATTGCGGCAATGACCAATCGATACCCGCGGATGCGATGTTCACCACCACGCTTTGTGATTATATGTGTCCGTACATGTTTGTCTTGTCCGATAGTTACGGTGACGGATGGAGCGGAGGCGTGATGAAAGTGATTTCCGATGGCATTGTGGTTGCTAATTTGGCAGCCGTGAACCACAATTTGACCCACGTGACAACGTATGACACGGTATTGGTGGACCTTTGCCACAACGCTTTTGTGGAGCTTTCTTGGGATGGCGGCAGTTACACTAATGAATGTGGTATCACGCTATTGAGTCCGGAAGGGATGCAACTGTACCAACAGATTGGTCTGCCCTTTATAGTAGGGGATACCACGATGTTCACCTTCACGGCAGATTGCCAGTTGGCGTTGCCTGTGGTTGTCACCGACAGTGCCAGCGGCATCACGCAGACCGAGGCGGTGTTGCACGGTCACATCGCGGACTACGGGGATCTGCCCATTTTGGAGCAAGGTTTCGAATTCTACGATGGTAGCTACACGCTCATAAGCGCGTCCGGAGACACCATGGCGGCCCCGGTCACTGGACTCTCTCCAGCCACGACCTATTATTACCGTGCTTTTGCGACAACTCCTTTTGATACCGTGTATGGAAACGATATCGCTTTCACCACATTGGAGCCGGAAGTCCCGCCTTGTCCCGCCCCCACCGACCTGCACGTGACCGACTCCTCGGACAACACGCTCTCCATCGCGTGGACGGAGACCGGCGACGCGGAGGAGTGGAACATCCAGTACCGTTCCATTGCCACCGGTGTGATGAGCTCGGGTGTCTCCAATACGCCCGCCTACGTCATCGCCGACCTGCAACCGAACACCGAGTACCAGATACAAGTGCAGTCGGTGTGCGGCATTGTCAGCAGCGACTGGACCCCGGTGGTGATCGGCAAGACCACCTCGAATGACTCGATTGGTATTGTGGAATATGACCGCTATATCAAGATTTACCCGAATCCCACGAGGGACTATATCAATGTGGAATGTACAATGGACAACAAACAGGAGGGGATGTCCGTGGAGGTGGTGGACGTTTATGGGAAAGTGGTCGCCGTAGGGGCGAATAATGATTCGCCTCTGCAGACCCGCATTAACGTCTCGGGTCTGGCCGCAGGCATGTATTTCGTGCGCGTGGTGATGGACAACGGAATGGTTACCAAACCGTTCGTGAAACGGAATTAACAATGGCAAGAGGCAACCTCTATTGTTTATCATTCGTCTTAGTAAGCTTGTTGCGTCAATGATGAGAGCAAGGATACTCGATTTATCTTCGAATGATTCTCAATTCATATTCGATTGTTATTCGAAAAAAATCGAATAACAATCGAATATCAATCGAAAAAGAATCGAATATCAATCGAATATCAGAGAGTGCATCTAAGAGACTGTGACGATGCAACGACGAGCCTACAATGACACTTGTTGACACTTCGCCAGGAGGGGGGTAGATGTTGTTTTACGAATGATTTTGGGCATAAACAATTGGTGGTCAGTTAGAAATAAATAGAGGCCTCCTTGATAGATAATTCATTAAAAAAGTTTGTAACAGTTGAAATCGAATTTCGTTATGTGAAAAACGATTGTTAAAAATGAAATCCATAATGCACAAAACATCATTCATGTTTTTTTTGGGGGGGGATTATGCAAACTTAAAACAACAGCAATATGAAAAAAAAACATTACAGCATCATTACCTTATTGCTGCTCTGCGGAGCGGTGCAGGCACAGATAGACAGTCTGCAGCAGATTCCGGCCACGGTGCCGTACACCTGCGACTTCAGTAACCAAAGCGAGAATGCCCACTGGATTCTCTCCCGCTATCCAACCTCCCCTTACATCTACTTTCTGAACCACTTCGTCATCGGAACGGGCACGTCGGTGACAGGGCTCGCAGACGACTATGCGCTCTATGTCAGCCATGACGAAAACGGGAACTACTCGGCCATGGCGGAGAGCTGCCATTTGTTCGCCGAACGTGTCATCGACTTCGGGAGCGATGGAGGAATCTACGACTTAGAGCTCGACTGGAAGGCGTCGGGGACCACGCCCACCTTCTACCAGAGCGGCGGTCTGAAAGTCTTCCTGCGCGACACTTCCGACATGATGCCCGAAGGCGCTCCCGCGTATGCCAACGAGCATCTGGACTATGCCCTGTATGACAACTCGTGGCGGCACGGGCACGTGAACTTGGGCTATGTCTCCGGAGTGAAGACGCTGCAGTTCTACACTTGGGGGTACAACGCCTCACAGTCGTTGCAGGTGCCGGCGGCGGTGGATAACATTTCCATCTATCCTACGGTGTGCGTAGCGCCGTTTTTCACTATCTCGTTTGGCACATCGGCGGTGACCTTTCAATGGCAGGGCTCGCCCACGGACACTTTCTTGGTGGTCTATCGGCCCGAGTCCGGGACCTATTCCGACAATGTCTATGACACGGTCACGGGGAGCTCCTACGCGGTCACGGGGATGATGCCGAACACCGCCTACGTGGCTTGGATGGCCCGGATCTGCAACGGCCAAGCCTCCGCCTTGTCGGAGCCGAACCATTTCGTCACACCGTGCATGACCTATCCTACACCATTCGTGGAGACATTCACCACGGACGCCAACTGCTGGTCGTGGGACAACAACTTCTTTACCTACAACCAAAGCGGCTACATATACACATCGGCATATAGCCAGTACAACCCGATTTTGGCTGTCTCGCCGGTGATTGACGCCTCCGGGTTGCAGCACCCTTACCTGCGGTTCTCCCACTATCAGCCTGAGTTCCAGGGCAACCGGAAAAGTGTGTCTGTCTATTACCGTGATGACGAGCAGGATTCTTGGCACAAGTTGGGAACTTACGGGACACCCACCTCGAATTGGGTGACGGATTCATTGCCGCTGCCGTCCAACTCCCCCACACTCCAGATTGCTTTCGAAGGAGTGGGCAGTGCCTACAACACCCGTGCCCAGTTCGACAACATCAGTGTCTATGACGGACCTTCCTGTCCGGTGGTCTCGGAGGTGGTAAGTGCGGGTACGGACGCCAACGGTGACGTGCTCCTCTCTTGGATCGGCTTACCCGGCTACAGCTACGATGTGCGCTACAAGAAAGCTTCCGACACGGCATGGACCCTATACGGCGGGGTGATAACAGAGCAAGCGACCTTGTCTGGTCTGGAGTCGCTGACCTCTTATATCGTGGAGGTCGCCACCCTTTGCGACACCACGGAAGCGTATTACATACAGGGAACGTTCACCACCCCGCTCCTGCCGGTGAACCTTCCCTACGCCACCGATTTCTCGCCGACTTCCGACCGGAAGTGGGCGTTGGACAACAGCACCTGCGCCAGTTACTGGATGATGGGGTTGCCTGGGACTGGCAACTGGAACAACGCGCTGTTTGTCACCCAGGACGGCGTGACGGCTGGCTACAGCAGCAACTCCTACTCCACGGTCTGCGCCTACAAGACCTTCAACATGGACGAAGGGCCTTCGGTCTATCTGGAGTTCGATGTGCAGGTGGGCGGCGAGTCCACCAACAACTACCTTAAGGTCTTCTGGGTGCCCGACAGTTTAGAATTTCCGGGCTCTGTCTCTACGCCGCAATACATCTCACTGACCTACACGGACGGAGCCTTGGACTTTGCCGACTATGTTGGACAGACAGGCAGCCCGACCTACAACTATAAGCTGAATCTCACCAACGGAAACATTCTCCATGTGAATATGGAGTTGCCGAACGTGAACCCTTCGGGGGCTGCCAAGTTGGTATTCTGCTGGAGAAACTCCATCTCCACCGGCGTTCAACCCGGGGCTATCATCTCAAATGTACATCTTTGGCAACCAAGTTGTTATACAGTATATGACCTCAATATTCCCACCACTTTTTTAGACACGGCGTTGGTGGAATGGGACTCGTATTCCTCCACGGCCTCCTACCTTTTGCAATACAAGCCGCAGACCATGGCCTGGACGGATCCGGGGGTCGTCAACATGGTGGTTGCAGGCACGGACACGGTGCTGACGGGGTTGCTCTCCCAGACACCCTACGACCTCCGCGTGGCCATGCTCTGCGAGGCCGACACGGCAGAGTGGCAATCCATCAGTTTCATGTCGGGCTGCGATGTCGTTAACGTGACCGATGCGGCACCTTTCTTGGAGACCTTCTCGGTAGATCCGGAATGTTGGAAAAAGTCGATAAACCCGTGGCATGAGTGGTTTTACGTGGTCAGCGGGAAGTTCACGCATACGCATGTGTATCCGGGTGCGGACTCCTGTGCGCTGGTATCGCCGGTGTTCGACATTTCAGGACTCACCCGTCCATACCTCTCCCTTGACCATTACCAAAGTGCGTCCGTAACCGCCGATTACTTAGGTATTTACTACCGTACCAGCGCTTTGGACGGCTGGCATCCGTGGGCGTTGTTCACGCAGACTATCGCCTCGGCGCACAAAGATTCGCTGCCGTTGCCGCAGCAATCGGGACTCATCCAGCTCGCCTTCTTCAGCTTTAATGTGCCGCCCGGCGGAAGCAGCGTCCTCATCGACAATGTCGCGCTCTTCAGCGGCCCGGAATGCCCGCCGGTCTATTATGTGGAGGCCGACGGCATCACGGCCGACTCCGCCACCATCACCTGGGTGGGCTTTTCGCAGAACGGCTATGTCATTCGCTATCGCCATCTGCCCGACACCACTTGGATTTTCTACGACACCACGTATGAAACCTACTACATTTTCGATAATCTTCAGGACAGCAAGAACTACCAAGTGCAGGTCTCGTCCGTCTGCTCGGAGTCGGCATATAAGTCAGTGATTTTTTCCACTCCGTTGGGCATCGAGGAGATACCCTATTACACGGATTTCTCGCCTACGGAAGACCGGGGGTGGAAACTCAACAACGGCAGCTGCAACAACTATTGGATGATTGGACAGGTGAATACGGCCGCCGACGCCGAATATGCTCTGTTTATCACGAACAATGGAACCACGCCCGGGTATGGATGGAACTGGAGTTGGTCCACGGTAAGCGCTGAAAAGCTGTTCCGTGTCGGTACCAACCCGGAAATCACCATCGACTTCGACATCAAGATCGGAGGGGAGGACCATCTTGACTACCTCAAACTCTTCTTTGCACCAGAGTCGGCGGAATATGAGCCTATGTTCACCCATGGCACTAATCCGGGCTACATGTGGTATCATTGGCCCAACGGTTATTCGTATGACTACAATTTTATTGATTACAAGCCGTTTACCTCCTATCAAGAGTATCCCCACCTGTTCAACCTCACTAACGGCAATGTTGTGCATGTTTCCGCCACCATGGCGAACCCGAATCAGAACCCGGATTCCAACTCGACGGCTAAGGTAGTGTTTGTGTGGACGAATGATTCGGATTGGGGAGCCCAGCCGGGGGCCGTCATCTACAACGTCTTTGTCCACACCAACAACTGCGACCCCGTGGACAATCTGGCGGTCACGGAGCTGCATCCCACGTCAGCGACGGTCGCATGGACAGCTGGCAATGCAGAGACCTCCTGGAACATCGACTACAAGGTGGGCAGTGACGCCACGTGGATTTCGAATGCGGTGAACAGCACCACCCACACGTTGACAAGCCTGCTCCCTGAGACAGAATATATGGTGCGTGTGCAGGCCGACTGCGGCGACGGGGAGACTTCCACCTACAAAATGCTGACGTTCATCACCCCCTCCTGCGAGGCGGCTGACCAGTGCGAATACACGCTTGTCCTGACCGACTCATGGGGTGATGGCTGGAGCGGAGGACGGCTCTACGTGTATCAGAATGGGGTGAAGATTATGGATACGGCGGCGGTAAGCCATCCCGTTCAACATGTGACGTCTTACGACACGGTTTCGTTGTCGCTCTGTCATGGCACAGACGTTCGTCTGGTTTGGAGCTCCGGCAATATGTACAACGAATGTGGGGTCATCTTTTTGAGTCCCGAAGGGAGCACCATGTATCAGATTTCCAGTCTGTTTTCGACCTTGTTTGGCGGAGACAGCACCCTGTATGCCTTCACCGCCGACTGTCCGGTGATAGAGCCGGTGGTGGTCACAGATTCGGTGTCGCAGGTGGGGACAAACACAGCCATTCTCCACGGCCACATCGCCGACCCGGGCAACCGTCCCATCGTCAACCAGGGGTTCGAGTGGCGTATGTCGGGTTCCACCGTTTATCAGTCTGCGAACTTGACCGCCTCCCCGATGGTTTTCACAGCGTCAGGTTTGCAGCACTCCACCGCGTATGTTTTCCGGGCGTTCGCGGCCTCGGACACCGCCGTTTATTACGGTGCCGAAATCACCTTCACGACGGAGCAGGGCCCTTGTCCCGCCCCCACCGACCTGCACGTGACCGACTCCTCGGACAACACGCTCTCCATCGCGTGGACGGAGACCGGCGACGCGGAGGAGTGGAACATCCAGTACCGTTCCATTGCCACCGGTGTGATGAGCTCGGGTGTCTCCAATACGCCCGCCTACGTCATCGCCGACCTGCAACCGAACACCGAGTACCAGATACAAGTGCAGTCGGTGTGCGGCATTGTCAGCAGCGACTGGACCCCGGTGGTGATCGGCAAGACCACCTCGAATGACTCGATTGGTATTGTGGAATATGACCGCTATATCAAGATTTACCCGAATCCCACGATGGACTATATCAATGTGGAATGTACAATGGACAATGTACAATTGGGCGGGGAAATCGAGGTCGTGGATGTTTACGGGAAGACGGTCCATGCCGTTGTAGAGACGCGCCATGGCACGTCTCTACCAATCCGAATCAACGTCTCGTCCCTCTCCGCAGGCATGTATTTCGTGCGCATTGCCACGGACCGCGGTTGTGTAACCAAACCGTTTGTGAAACAATGATGACCATCTGTTTTAACATAGTACAACACAGGATGGAGAGCCGTTGCCTGAAAAGGTGACGGCTTTTTTTCTAAAAGCAATATCCCACCTCTTTGAACCCAAAGGCCTCTCGGCTTCCGTCCGGCAGTTCCAACACTAAACGGCCGAAACGGTCGATGTTCCGGATGATGGCGGTGATGCGTTCGCCGTGAACGAGATAGAGGTGCGGTTCGTTGCGTCGGTAGAGGTGCGACAGGTACTCGTTGCGGAGTTCAGATTCGTGGTTGCGAGTCAGCAACGGCCGGTGTTCCCGCAGAATGCCGAGGTACTCGTCCAACAACGTTTCCACTTCGAAATGTTGCCCGGTTTCCAGAAAGAGTGAAGTGGGGTGAGGGATTTCTTTTGGAAAACGCTCCTCGTTGACGTTGATGCCGATGCCCGCCACGGTGAAGTCAAGACGGTTGCCGGAGACGCTATGCTCGGTGAGGTCGCCGGCAAGCTTGCGGTCGCGCACGTAAATGTCGTTGGGCCACTTGATGCGTACTTCCGGCATGTACTTGGCAAGGAAGCGGCGGGTCGTGGTCGCGAACCAGAGGTTGAAGACAAACTGGTCGGCGGCCGCCAACCCCGTGTCGAAACAGATGCTGGTGAGGAGATTGAGTCCACGCGAGCTGTGCCATGTGTTGGTGTCCGCGCCGCGTCCTGCCGACTGGAAGTCCGCATAGACGGCGTAAAGGTCAGGTACCGATTCACGATTAGCACGAATCTCCCGTACTGTGGACATCAGCCAGGTATTGGTTGAGTTTGTTTCGACGAGGTGGTGTTTCATGTCGGCAAAAATACTATTTTTGCAGCTCGAAAAATTAATGAAATGAAAAAACTGAACATTGTATTTGGATTAATACTTTTTGCCGCTTTGATCGTGGTCTCTTGCGATGATAAAACAGGCATGTATGTGGAGCAGTTACATACAAATAACCAGAAATCCACGGCTATCAAAGGTTGCCTGAAAATCTCCGCCGATTCCGCACTCAACCACCTTTGCGACAATAATGGTTTCTACAACTATTCGGATGGACTGTATCGTATCGACTTCGCACCTCTGCGGAGTTCGCTCTTCGATACGCTGTCCAACCATGGCTATGGCTATCTTGCTGACACGCTGGTTGTGAATGTCAACCGGTTGGCATCGAATTGCAAGGCTCAACTTGCCCCGCATCTTGCGCAAGCTATTGATTCACTGATAATTGTTGATTATGATGCTCTAATCAAAGGAGGAGAAACGGCCATTACAGACTATTTCGAATTAAATAAATATAGATACTTGAAGTCCGCGTTTCAATCCCCGGTCTCCGTTCGTATGAGTCTCTTTAACGTGACCCCAGTGTGGAACGAGATGCTGCAAAAATACGCGCAATATACCTCTGCACCGCTGAATTTTGACATTCAGAATTACATTGTGGAGACGATGTTGGGTGATATTTTGGATGAGATGCGTGTTGAGGAGGAGTTCATCCGTTCCGACAGCACTCACGGTTCATCTGCGACGGAATTGTTGTGGAAATAGGCAGTGCCCCTCATCATTCGACAATTATTAACGTTTAAAAATCATCAATATGAGAAAAGACAAACTCTTCAATGGCAAAACATTAGCTATTCTTTCTGGCGGTGGTGACACCCCGGCCATCAATTCCAGCATCGAGGCGGTGCGCAATCGTGCATCCATGCTCGGTTTCCGCGTCTATGGCGTGCTGCGCGGTTGGAAAGGTCTTCTTGGCGACGGCGACATCGTCGATTTGACCAATATTCCTTATAACGGCCTCTACGGCGGCACCGCGCTGCTCTCCAGCCGTACCAACCCCTTCCCGAGCAAGAAGAGTCCCGAAGACCGCTCCCAACAGATCCTCCGCAACATCGAGCGCTACAAAATCGACGTTTTGGTGACCATCGGCGGCGACGACACCAACGGTGCGGCCAAGAAGATGTATGAAACCTACGGCATCCCGGTCATCGGCTTCCCGAAGACCATCGACAACGACCTTCGTACCCGCACCTATCACCACTACAACGGCCAGCAGTTTGAAACCGTACTTTGTCCCGGTTTCCCGTCTGGCGCCATGGCCATCAAAAAACTGACGGCCAAACTGCACACCACCAATGAGTCGCACCAACGCATTATGGTGCTCGAAGTGATGGGCCGCGACGCGGGTTGGCTTACCGGTACGGCCTCCTTCGGCGGCGCCCAGATGGCCCTCGTGCCTGAAGTCGAGATGACCAAAGAGCGCAAGGAGTTCTTCTTCGAATCCGTGAAGGAGATGTACATGCGTTCCCCGAAACACAGCCTCATCATCGCCGTTTCCGAAGGTGTTCGCTGGTGGGACGACGAAAAACAGGAACTTGGCATGGTGTATGCCAGCTCCGACCTCGACGAGTACGGTCACCCGCGTTTCGGCGGTGTGAGCGGCGTCATCGCTTCCGAAATCAACAAACGTCTCGGCATCGAGGCCCGTGGTCAGATCTCCGGCTACATCCCGCGTTCCGGCAAGTGCTACGAGTACGACCGCAGGCTGACCTCCACGCTTGCTGACAAGGTGGTTGACCTCTTGCTCCGCGAGGATTATGGCAAGATGCCCGTGTTGCGCGACATCGTCCCCTACGACGAACTCGAAGAATTCCACACCGACGCCATCGAGATGGGCAACATAGGCAATTTCCCGCTTCCCGCCGCCTACTACGACGCTAACAAATTCAGATTCACGGATCAATACACCGATTTCCTGACGAACATCATCGGTGCGCCTTACCGCATGGAATTCACGCAGAATTTCCCGATCGTGATCCCCGAATAAATTTGTAGGGGGCGTATCGCATACACCCACCGTACCCATCATTGTGACGATTGTAGGGGCGAATAATCATTCGCCCCTACAAAACATAATAGAACAAACATCATGGCAGAGTTTATCATACAAGGCGGTCACCGCCTCCACGGCGAAATCACCCCGCAGGGCGCGAAGAATGAAGCCCTGCAGGTGCTCTCGGCCGTGCTGTTGACCAAAGAGCCTGTCACCATTTCCAACATCCCGAACATTCTCGACACGCAGCGGTATCGCGAGATTCTGGCGTTGATGGGGGTGAAGATCACGGAAGTGGATGAGCATACGTTCACGTTCCAAGCGGAGGATGTCGATTTCGAACAGCTGCGCACCGACGAGTTCTCGCGGCTATCGACCAAGATCCGCGCCTCCATCATGGTGCTCGGTCCGCTGTTGGGCCGCTATGGCAAAGCCTACTCCGGCAAGCCTGGCGGAGACCAGATAGGACGGCGTCCGTTGACCACCCACTTCGAGGGGTTGGAAAAACTCGGTGCGGTGATTTCCACTTCGGCCGACGAGAAGTTCTTTGAGCTGGAAGCTAAACAGTTAAAAGGTTGCTATATGCAGCTGAACGAGCCTTCCGTAACGGGTACGGCCAACATCGTGATGGCGGCGGTGCTCGCGGAAGGCGAAACCACCATCTTCAATGCCGCCTGCGAACCATATTTGTATCAGTTATGCACCATGCTCAACAAGATGGGCGCGAAGATTTCCGGTATCGGCTCGAATCTTCTGAAGATTCAGGGTGTCAAGGAGTTGCATGGTTGCGAACACCGCATCTTCCCCGATATGATTGAGGTGGGCAGCTTCATTGGCATGGCTGCCATGACCCAGTCGGAGCTGACTATCAAGGACTGTGCCTGCGACCATCTCGGGCTGATTCCCTACACTTTCGGCAAGATGGGTGTTCAGTTCGAGCGTATGGGGGATGATCTCATCGTCCACGGGCAGGAGCCTTACCGCATCTACTCCGACCCGAGAGAGGCTTCCATCCTGACTATCGCAGACGCGCCGTGGCCGGGATTCACCCCCGACCTCATCAGCATCGCCCTCGTGACGGCTATCCATGCCAAGGGCAGCGTGCTGATTCACCAGAAAATGTTCGAAAGTCGCCTTTTCTTCGTCGATATGCTACAGTCGATGGGCGCGCAGATCGTGCTGTGTGACCCGCACCGCGCCATTGTGGTCGGACTTGCGCGTGAAAAACGCCTGAGAGCCACTAAAATGTCCTCTCCTGATATCCGCGCCGGCATTGCGCTGCTCATCGCGGCTATGAGCGCGGAGGGCCGGAGCGTGATCCAGAACGTTGAGCAGATCGACCGCGGCTACGAGCACATTGTGGAAAGGTTGAACGCGCTTGGCGCGAAAATAGAAAGGTTATAGGTTATGGGTTATGGGTTATTGAAGCGGAGCCGTTTTGGTAACAGATATGCTACTTTTATTCTGTCACTTCTGCTTTTCGGCGGTTGCGGCTCTAATTACCATGCCGAAACATATACCCTAAACACTTCCCAGTGCGAACTTGTCCGCAAAGTTGACTCTTTCAAAAATAAACATCCGGAATACAGACATATAACCAATTATAACGGAGTATTATCAGAAGATGACGGCCCGGACTATCCGTATGGCTATGCGATGGGCGACTCATCAATTGTTAGGTATAGCATCGCTTTTTATGTTGCTTCCGAGAACATGATCTTCCGCTGTAATATTATGAACTACGACACTAACAATCGTACGACCCCGACGTATTTGCACTTTCATGCTGTCACTGATACTGCAGTGCGAAACGCATACACCATCAACACAAAGGACTTAAGTAGAGAAGACAACGTTCGTTACAAGAAAACCTTCGAACGTGAAATCCTCGACAATCTGGGTGTCGAGTGGCACCACAAAACCCTCAAGGAATACTGAGAACAATAACTTCACGGGCTCGGTGTTACAGTTGGGATTCTTAACTTGACATTTTTATCACAAATTCTCTAAATAATGAAAATAACGACATTCAATTTGGCTTTAGCAGCTATTTTTGCATTCTTGATGTTTATCGGCTGCGCGAATAACAAGACCCAAACTCAGGAACCGGCTCAGGAGGAGACCGCCGCTGCGGTTTCTTTCGAGGAAGTACTGAAAACCCGCAGGAGTGTGCGGAACTACGATGCCAACAAAACTATTGCCGAGGAAGAAGTGCGTGAACTGCTCATCGCCACGCAGGAGGCACCCTCTTGGGCAAACCAACAACCCTCGAAATACTATGTGGCCATGAGCCCTGAAAAGGTGGCGGCCGTGCAGGAATTGGTAGGCGAGCGCAACAAGCAGAACATCGCCGGAGCCCCCGTATTGATCGTCTCCACCTACGAGAAGGGCAAGTCGGGCTTCTTCAACGGCAACCAGACCAACGAGGTGGGTGATGGCTGGGGCGCCTACGACAACGGTCTGAGCAATGCTTATTTCATCCTTGTGGCTCGAGCCAAGGGTTTCGACACTCTCATCATGGGCATGCGTGACTCCGAAAAGCTGCGGGAACTTTTCAATATCCCCGAAAACGAAGCCGTCATGGCCGTCATCTCCTTAGGTTACAGGGCCGGCGAGCCGAGACAGCCCACACACCGTCCGTTGGAGGAGATTGCCCAGTTCTTCTAAGGCTCAGAATCTCAGTAATTTCCCCTTTTCGCAAGCATCAACACTGAAGATATTGTAACTGTCGGTGCGTACCACAATGAGACCCCACCTGTGTGCGTAGTCGTCGGCATCGTTTTCATAGTTGATGGCGGCGATGGCCACTAAGACCTCCTTGTCGGCATAAAGAGGGAATAATCTTTTAAACTTTTCCATCTGTTGCAGGAAACGGTCAATGTCGGCTTTCCCGCAACTTGCCTTGACCTCAATGGCGATGACGGTGGTGTCATTGTGCAGGATCACGTCAACCTCCATGCCTTCATTGGGGTTCTTGGACTTCCGGGACACGTTTTTGGCTTTGCTGTGCATGTCGTAGCCGGCTCTTTGGAACATTTCGGTGGCAGAAGAACTCATCAGCCCCTCAATAATGTTGCCAGTAGTGGTTGAAAACCGTGTGGCCAATTCTTTGATTTTCTTGTCGGTCTCCTTCATCTGGGCGAAAGTTTCCTTTTGCAGCCTGTCCGTTTCCTTTTGCAATCTGCCATTCTCCTGTTGTTGCATTCTATCCTCTACCTGCATCTTGCTGATTCTGTCCAACCGCTTGTCTATCTCTTTCATCCGTTCTCGATGTTCTGCCATGTCACGGCGGGAATCTTCCCTCCAACGAGTAAGGAATTGGTCATAATCGCGAAGTCTCTGGATTCTACTCTCCTGCGCTTCTGTTGTGTCATTTATCTCTTTCCGGAAGTCATCCTTCTGCTGTCGCAGGTCCTCTTTCATCGCAGTGAATTCTTTGCGTTGCTCTTCGCGGAGCATTCGGGTTAATTGATTCGTCTCCTTGACCACCAGGTTGGTGTCTTGTGCGGTTTTAATCAAGGTGTCCCATTCCGGGACGGCTGTTTGTGTAATATTTTCCATACTTTCAAAGGTTAAAAATTGTACGGCAAATATACAATGAAAAAACAGCTTTGTCAAGGGTTTTGAAATTTTTTGTTTCGTCTTGAATAACAATGTATTACAAAATTATTTTAACTAATTGATTTGAAATTAATTAAAATAATTTAATAAATTTCGCAGAAAATCGACAAACAGTAACGCGAACCAGTCACCAGATCGAAGTGGCGGGATTGGCGTTACTTCTCCCAACAGTTCACGATGGCGTGAAGCCGGAGACCAACATTCGGATATTCGGTGCCGATAGGATCGTAATAGTTTAATGAAGAGCAGTCTCCTGTGGCGGAGACTGTGTCGCGGATATAGGTTTTCTCCTGTGGGAGAATGGGGTCAGACTTGAGGTAGATGGGTTGTCCAGCCGCGTTCCACAGCACGGAATCTACCACTTCGTTCTCGAGATCGTAGGCGCAGGTACAATTTACATAGTTGGTGCAGCCCGCCGCAAAGAGGGCGAGAATGGTCACGACAAAAACGGAGGCAATGATTTTTTTCATATTTAGGAGGATTTTATCAAGCGGCAAAAATACAATTTTTAGTAATCCCTGAAAATTGTATTTTTGCCGCTGGAAACCAAGCGTTGTATCGAGTATGAAAATCACCGGCATCATCACCACTCTTAACGAATCGAAAAACATCGAAGCCTGCATCCGCTCGTTGCAGCGCGTGTGCGACGAGGTCATCGTCACCGACTCCTGCAGCACCGACAACACCGTCGAGCTGGCGGAGAAGGCCGGTGCGCGCGTTTTCGTGCACCCCTACATCGGCGACGGCCCGCAGAAGAACCTGCCGCTGAAGCACGCCAAGAACGATTGGGTGCTCAGTCTCGATGCCGACGAGAGGCTCACCGACGAACTCGTGGCGGCCATCCAACAGCTTGACTTGGAGCATACCCCGTTTGACGGCTTCGCCATCCGTCGCCGCAACTACATCGGAGATCGGTGGGTGAAGGCCTGCAACTGGTACCCCGACTGGCTCGTTCGCCTTTATCGCAAAGACAAGCTGCGTTTCCTCGACCGTAAGCAGCACGCGTTCGTGCCCGAGAAGAACACGCAACGACTCAAGGCCGATATTATTCATTACCGCTACAAGAACTACGACAGTCTGTTTTCCAAGCCAGAGCGCAACTACAGCTCCCGCGGTGCGAAAATCCTCTATTTGCAAGGGAAAAAGGCCAACGCCTTCTCTCCTTTCTTGCACGGACTGGCGGCATTCATCAGCAATTATCTCTTCCGTGGCGGCATTCTCGGCGGTCTCGACGGCTATGTGCTCTCCCGTGCTGTCGCCCACAACAGCTTTCTGAAATATGCGAAACTGTTGGAGTTCCAGCGGGATAAGTCCGTGAGGGAGGCGGAAGATTGGGAGGCCGTATGGTAGTTAGTTGTTAGTAGTTAGTAGTTGTGTGGGTGTTTACTTCTTCCTTAAACCTTAAACTTTAGATTTGAAACCAGAAACCTTATTATGAGGGAAGTAGGAGCCATCTATTAACAATATGTACTAACCCCAAAACTTCTAACCACGAAATACTAACTTCTAACTAAAAAAATTGTATTTTCGCGGCCGCAATTATGCGCGGTTACTTTTTCTTAGAAATTTGAAATTTTGAAATATGTTTGAAAGCTTATCAGATAGGTTAGAACGCTCGTTTAAGATCCTGAAAGGTCAGGGAAGAATCACAGAAATCAACATCGCGGAGACGACAAAAGAGATTCGCAAGGCGTTGATTGATGCCGATGTGAGCTACAATATTGCCAAGGAATTCACCAACAGTGTGAAGGAGAAGGCCATCGGCATGAATGTCATCAACGCTGTGTCGCCCAACCAGTTGATGGTGAAAATCACCTACGACGAGTTGATTGCCCTGATGGGTTCGCAGGCGGTGGATATCAACCTCAAGGGCTCTCCCGCCATTATCCTAATGGCAGGTCTGCAAGGTTCCGGTAAGACCACCCACAGTGCGAAACTCGCTAACCTTCTGAAAACCAAGCGTGGCAAAAAACCGTTGCTCGTTGCTTGTGACGTCTATCGTCCGGCCGCTATCGACCAGTTGCAGGTGCTCGGTCAGCAAATCGGCGTGGAGGTCTATTCCGAACCCGAGAACAAGAAGCCGGTGGAGATAGCCAAGAATGCGGTTCGCCATGCCAAGGACTACGGCTATGACGTGGTCATCATCGATACCGCCGGTCG
The DNA here is from genome assembly GCA_946409645.1 of uncultured Bacteroidales bacterium. Lineage (GTDB taxonomy): Bacteria > Bacteroidota > Bacteroidia > Bacteroidales > WCHB1-69 > F23-D06. The sequence goes on along the minus strand of CAMJXE010000011.1, from coordinate 4,691 downwards.
TTTGGCTGTTGATGAGGAGATGATGAACGAGATCGGCAACATCAAGGAGGCAGTCAACCCGCAGGAAATTCTCTTCGTCGTGGATGCCATGACCGGTCAGGATGCCGTGAATACAGCCAAAGCGTTTAACGACAAACTCAACTTCGACGGTGTCATTCTCACTAAGTTGGATGGCGACACCCGTGGCGGTGCTGCGCTGACCATCCGCAAAGTCACTGAGAAACCGATCAAGTTTGTCGGTATGGGCGAGAAGATGGAGGCTCTTGATGTCTTCCATCCCGACCGTATGGCGGAACGTATCCTCGGCATGGGCGATATTCGTTCATTCGTGGAGCGGGCGCAAGAGCAGTTCGATGACGAAGAGGCTGCCAAGCTCTCCAAGAAGTTGGCCAAGAACCAGTTCGACTTCAATGATTTCAACCAGCAGATTCAGCAGATCAAGAAGATGGGCAATGTGAAGGATCTGATGGGCATGATTCCGGGTATGGGCAAAATCATCCGCAATATGGACATCGACGATGATGTTTTCAAGAGTGTGGAGGTGATGATTCAGTCGATGACTCCTGAGGAGCGTGCCAATCCCGATATTATCAATGGCTCTCGCCGTAAGCGTATCGCAAACGGTTCAGGGCGTGATATTCAGGATGTTAACCGTCTTATCAAGCAGTTTGATGATATACGTAAGGTGATGAAGGCCGTGAATAACGGCTCGGGCAAGACCAAAGGTATGATGCGTGCCATGAAGGCTCGCGGTAGAAGATAAAAAAATTACGCTTTCGTTTGATTGGCGACCCCCTCTTGCTTGGCCTTCAATTCCTCGTCGGAAAGGCCAAGATAGTGGTCGCTGATAACCTGCATCTCGTTGTCGAGTTCTAACAGATAGGGTACGCCAGTGGGGATGTTGAGCTTCACGATTTCCTCATTCGACATGTTTTTCATGAACTTAATGATACCGCGGATACTGTTGCCGTGTGCCACAACTAAAACCTGCTTGTGCTCACGCAGCGATTCCACGATGTTGACGTTCCAAAGCGGAATGATGCGCTTGGTAGCGTCCATGAGGGATTCGGTGGCGGGACGGGCAGCCTTGAATTTGATGTCTTGGTAACGGATGTCGAATTTCGGATGGCGCGGGTCGTCGTCGGCCAGCGGTTCGGGTTGCACGTCGTAGCTGCGGCGCCACTTGGTGACCTGCTCTTCGCCGAAGACCTCCACGGCCTGCTTCTTGTTTTGTCCCTGCAGTGCGCCGTAGTGCTTCTCGTTCAGTCGCCACGTCTTATAAACGGGCAACCACATCCGGTCCATCTCCTCCAATACGTAGTTCAGCGTCTTGATGGCCCGCTTCAGAAAGGAAGTGTACGTGTAGCGGATGTCCATTCCGGGCTCGTCGCGCAAGATGCGGCCAGCCTGCTTCGCCTCCTCAACGCCCTGAGGCGTGAGATCGACGTCAGTCCATCCGGTGAATTGGTTCGACAGATTCCATTCGCTCTGTCCGTGGCGTATGAGGATTAGTTTGTACATTTATTGGTTTAAGGTTTAGAAGGTTAAAGGTTTAAGGGTTTAGGAGTTTAAGGGTTTAAGAGTTGGGGGGAATAGTCAAAGTCATTGTCAAATAGCCAACAGCTAAAGTTTATTATTCGCGTTCGGGAAGACTATCGAGGGCTTAAAGGTTTTCGCCTTTTCGAAATCCATGGAGGCGTAGGAGATGACCACCACGACGTCGCCGACGGCGGCTTTGCGGGCGGCGGGACCGTTGAGGCAGATTACGCCAGAATCTTTCGCGCCTTTGATGACGTAGGTCTCAAGGCGCTCGCCGTTGTTCACGTTCAGCACCTGAACCTTCTCGTTTTCAATAAGATTCGCAGCTTCCATCAACGCCTCGTCAATGGTGATGCTGCCTACATAGTTCAAATTGGCCTCCGTCACGGTGGCACGATGAATTTTGGATTTCAGGACTTCGATGTTCATGTTTTTAGTTTAAGGTTTAAGGTTTAAGGGTTGAGGTTTAAGGGTTAAGAAGGTTAGAAGTCAAAGTTAACAGCCAACAGCTAATACCTCACATTATCAATCAACCGTACCGGTCCCACATATACCGTAATGAACCCCATCACGCCGTGCGGGTTGTTGAGGTCGTCGGTAGTTTGGAGTGTTTCGGCGTCGGCAAGTTCAAAGTAGTCAAGTTGGAATTCGGGGATTTTGGCGATTTCGGATTCCACGAACTGCTTGATTTCGAAAGCGTTTTTGCACTCTTTCGATGCTTCGAGGATGCGGTGGATGTTGGCAGCGGTCTCGAACTCATGCTCCGAGAGACGGCGGTTGCGGGAGCTCATGGCTAAGCCGTTGGGTTCTCTGATGATGGGGCAGGGGACGATCTCGGAAAGGATGCGGCATTGGAGACACATCTCGCGGATGACGGCGATCTGTTGATAGTCCTTCTCGCCAAAGTATGCCTTGTGTGGGCGCACCCATTCGAGCAGGCGGCGCACGATGACACCCACGCCGTTGAAATGGCCCGGACGGGCGGCACCTTCCATTACGTTGGCCACGCTGCCGAAGTCATAGACTTCCGTGGGCGCGACGGGGAAAATTTCCTCCACCGAGGGGGCGAAAACGTAATCTGCAAAGTTGCCAATTAACTGAACATCAGCTTCTAACGTGCGCGGGTATTTCTCCAAATCCTCAGCATTGTTGAATTGTACGGGATTCACGAAGATGGAACAGAAAACCACATCGTTCTCCTCGTGGGCGCGGCGGATGAGGGAGAGGTGACCCTCATGCAGGGCTCCCATAGTGGGCACCATACCGATGGTTTTACCGGCGGCACGTTCGCGCATGGCGATTTCCAACAAATTTGCAACACTCTTTATTATTTCCATATCTGTTTATTTTTCAATAAATTACGTATTATTCCAATATATTCAAAAAACGGTCGCAAAGGTATAATTTTTTTTGACACGCCACTATACTAAACGACGCTTTTTGCCGTTATTTGACCGTTCTTAAAAATAATAGCAGATGAATACGAAAATCTTATGGGCGGACGATGAAATTGACCTGTTGAAACCGCATATACTTTTCTTGAAATCAAAAGGTTACGATGTGATTCCCGCCATGAGTGGCATGGAAGCCCTCGAAATCCTCAAAAACGAATTTGTAAACATCATCTTTTTGGATGAAAATATGCCTGGATTGAGCGGATTGGAGACGTTGCAACGTCTGAAAAAGGACTATCCGCACATCCCTATCGTGATGATTACCAAAAGCGAGGAGGAACATATTATGGAGAACGCCATCGGTTCCAATATCGCTGACTACCTTATTAAACCCGTGAACCCCAATCAGATACTGCTGTGCCTGAAGAAAAATATCGACAACAAGCGACTGGTGAGCGAGAAGGTGACCACAGACTATCAGCAGTCGTTCCGCGAGCTTTCCATGCGCATCTCCGACCGTTTGGGCGTGAAGGAGTGGGAAGAACTTTATAAAGAGCTTGTGAATTGGGAGTTGCAAATCGAAAAGATTGAGGATGAGAGTGTTACGGAGATGCTTGCCGCCCAAAAGGAGGAGGCGAACATCCAATTCTCCAAATTTGTTCAACGTAACTACTTGGATTGGGTGAACGGTCGCTTTGATGACAAGCCGATACAATCACATACGGTGTTGAAAGAGAAGCTTTTTCCGCAGTTGAACGATCAAAAGAGCACATTCCTGTTCGTCATTGACAACCTACGTTACGATCAGTGGCGCAGCATCTATCCCATGGTTCACGACTACTATTATATCCAGGATGAGAGCATCTGCTACAGTATTCTGCCCACAGCCACCCATTATGCCCGAAATGCCCTTTTCTCAGGCTTGATGCCGTCGATGATAGCAAAAAAATACCCCAATATGTGGTTGAGCGAAGGTGATGCTGGCAGCAAAAACCAATATGAGGAGCAGCTGTTGGGCGAATATCTCAAACGATATGGCAAGAACATCAAGTATTCTTATCACAAAATCTTGAATCCTGATTTTGCCAAGAAGGTGTTCGACAATTTCCACCAGATGTTGAACAACCAGCTGAATGTCATTGTGTTCAATTTCGTGGATATGCTTTCTCACGCGGGTACGGACGTGAATGTGGTGCGCGAATTGGCCGACGATGAGAAGTCCTATCGAAGTGTCACCGCCTCCTGGTTTGAGAATTCGGTGTTGTTTGATATGATTAAGTATTTGTCGGAGAAGAGGATACCTGTGATGATTACTACCGACCACGGCACCATCAAGGTGGACCGAGCTTTGAAGATGGTGGGCGAGCGCGATCTGAACACCAACCTGCGCTACAAGGTGGGACGCAGCAGCATGGATTATCCTGCCAAAGAGGTCTTCGAAATCAAGAATCCCGATGATGCTTTCCTGCCGAAAGAGAATATGACCCAACGGTTCATATTTGCCACGAAATCAGACTTTTTTGCGTATCAGAACAACTTCAACCAATACGTCAATCTATATAAGAACACCTTCCAGCACGGTGGTATCTCAATGGAAGAGATGATGATTCCGTTCGTGATTCTGGCGCCGAAGAAATAAGGCAGTATTTGTCGTTTGTCTCATTGCAGAGACGCAATATTTTGCGTCTCTGTATTGTTTTTGCATTTAGCCAACAGCTAACGGCCTGTTTTTTTACTGTTGCCGATTGCCTAAAAATT
>CAMJXE010000010.1 GCA_946409645.1 uncultured Bacteroidales bacterium | reverse complement strand
AGATTCGGCCATAGCTGCGGGTTACGATTCGATAATGCCGCCGCCCAGCACATCGTCGCCTTCATAGAAGACGGCGCTCTGTCCGGGCGTGACAGCGAAAACGGGTTCTTCAAACAAGACTTCCACAGAGGTATCATTCAGATGGCGGAGCGTGGCCGGCGTGCCCGCACTGCGGTAACGCGAACGGCAGGTCACCCTCATTCCGTCCTCAAAATCTGCGTATTTCGTCATATTAAGGTCTGAAACGGCACAGCGAACGTGCTGCAAATCATCCCGCTTGCCTAAAACCACGCGGTTCGTATCGGACTGCAGGGCTACCACATACGCCGGCTCACCCAACGCGATGCCCAAGCCCTTGCGCTGTCCCACCGTGTAGTTGTACAGTCCTTGATGCTTGCCCACCACCTTCCCATCGGTGGTCACGAACTCGCCGACAGGCATACGCTCCTGCAAATCCGGAACTTCGTCTTGCAGGAAATGACGATAGTCGTCGTCCGTCACGAAGCAGATCTCCTCGCTCTCTTTCTTCTGCGAGAGCTTCACGAAACCGTGGTCCGCCGCGATCTGCCGTACCTCCTGTTTGGTCAAGCCGCCCAACGGGAACAACGTCCGTTGCAGCATTTCGGAGGTCAACTTCCACAGGAAATAGGTCTGGTCTTTCTGGATGTCAACACCTTTTTGGAGGAAATAGCGGTCGCCGGATTGCGCGATGCGGGCGTAGTGGCCGGTGGCGATGTAGTCGCAACCCAACTCGTCGGCCATTTCCAACACCCTACCCCACTTGATAATGGGATTGCAGAGCACGCAGGGATTTGGGGTCCGGCATTGCAGATATTGGTCAATAAAATCCTGGATGACCGTTCTCCGGAAAAGGTCACGGACATCGAGGATATGGTGTTCAAAGCCGAGTTTCTCGGCCAAGTGTTTCGCCTCGAAGATGGCATCCACGGAGCAGCAGCCCTTCTCGCGGGCGAGACAACTTTCGGTAATGGAATCGAAGGTCCGGAAGGTCACGCCAACCAGTTCGTAACCCTGCTCCATCAGCAGCATCGCGGCCACACTGCTGTCGATGCCGCCGCTCATTGCTATCAGCACACGCTTTGCCATTTCCTCACGATGAGGCTATTGCACCGTCACTTTGCGTACAGAATTGCCAGTAGAAGTACTGACCTGCAACAGGTACAGTCCCTTGGCCACGCCTTGTATGTCGAAACGGAACTGATTAGCCCCTTCGTCACCCTCGAATGCACATTGACGCAACACCTTGCCTGTCATATCCAACAACTGTACTGTCAAATGCTCGGCTTGTGACAAAGCGAGGTCTATCGTAAAGGCATCGACTGCCGGATTGGGATAGATTGTCATGTCTTCGATGCCGTTGTAATCCTCCAATGCAGCCAGCGCCATAAATTCCATGTTAAAGCCTTCACCTTGATCCCAGTTGTCGCTCACAAAGTTCACACGCATCTTTTTGAACGGAACCGTGTAATAAGGTTGGTCCGGCATATTGTAGATATCGAAACGATGAACCAAGGTCGGAGGGTTGGTCGTTGAGTTGTAGATATCCACGAAATCGCCATATCCGAGATCAAATTTTGGGAAAGTGAACGCATATCCTGTAATAAAATTGTGGGAGATATTCCAAGTGCAGTTGGTGGTGGGCATATACTTTGCCCCCTCGTCAGAACCGTCAGAAAGGGTGGCACTCCACACATTGGGCAAATTCATCACTTGGTCGCAAGTACGTGCCGGCAAGGTAGCGTTGTAAGCTATCAAAAATCCGTAATGGTCTGTGTTATTGGTCGTACCGACAAATTTAATGAGCACACTGTCGGCATTGACCGTATAATTCTGTGTCGGCACATCCGAACCTGTGAGCGACACTAACACACCGCTGGCCTCCGTGGGTCCGTTATAGATGGTCACATAGTCGCCCTCGTTCAGGTCGAGACGGTCAAAGGAGAACTGGTAAGAGGTTGCGTAAGGCGTGGCCACCATCCATGAACAGTCGGGATTCTGCTGATAGGGTTTGGCTGTCGGGGAACCGTCTGCCACATAACCGAAGCTGGCGGTATTGCGCTGATGTCCTTGACAATAGTTTGACGGGACGGCCTGAGACGGGAAAATATTGATGAGTGACTCGCCTTGGTAATCGTAATGGGTAGGTCCTGCAACAAAGTTGTCGATGGCATAATATCCGTTGGAAGCGCCACCCCAACCGTAATTCAGGGAGAAGCGGTCGTCTTCATCATATCCGTCTAACACGTATGCGTGACAGCCGTTATAGGTCTGTGTACACCCCGCATAATATACCGGTCTGTGATTATCAATCTCATTCTTGAGCATTGCCACGTATTCGTTCACCAAGGTATCCAAGAAATTGCCTCTATAATGGTGGGTTATTCTCTCATCATACTTGAAAATGGAACAGAGTTTCTGCATGGCCATCTCGGTATGGGCGCCAGAACCGTCGGGTGTGTAGTTCATCTGGATGGCAACACCCATGTGATAACACAACTTGGCAATCTCATTGGCATAATCCTGAGGCTGGTCGAACATGGCATCATAATGGTAGTTGTGCTGGCTGAAATAGACTGTCTGGCGAGGATAACCTTGCGGGATATAGGTAACAGCCCCCGACCCTTGCAGGGGATAGCGGTGATAGTTCATGATTTGGGCGCAGGCGAGCGCGACACAACCGTTCGGCACTCTATAGTCGTAATAGGAACCGGAAGCAGGATCCCACGGACAATAGGTATTGTAGTATTTGTTCTGGTTCCAGCGAGTGGTGAGCAGCGGACCGGCAGAGGTTCCACGGGTCGTTTTCGGCTGGAACTCATCAGACAGATAGCGTTCCCAAGCGGCGGCGGCCTTCGGAAGTGCCTGCCATTGATTCTTTTCGGCGGCGGCTATCTCCTGTTTGTAGAGATGGAAAAGGTCACGCACCGGCGGAATCATCTCGAAAGGATTCTCTAATGAATAGGCCAATACCGGCGGCGTGGTCATTGATGCCGACACAATCACAAAACCCGCATCGGGCAGTTGGAAACGGTAAAGTGCGGCATCGCCATTCTCTTGGGCGTAAACCTCCACAAATTTGAAATTCTCTGCAGCGGTCAATTGATTCTTTTCCATCAAAAAGCGCTGGCAAACCGTTGTAGCCTGACTTTCCGACACTCTTTGCGCGAAAACTGCTCCCGCAAACAACAAAACAAATAGAGTAAAAACGGTGATTTTTTTCATATTTTTTTATATTTTTATATCCAAAAAACGAGACCGCAAATATACAATAATTTCGCAAGGAAGCAGAATCCTGTGAAAAAAAATCTGGCAAAAAGAAGATTGTGATTTATTATCAAAAATTATGCGGTACGATTCCCCAATTTTTGGAACCCGCGAACCATGATATTCAAATCGTTACGACAACGGTAATTCCTAACATACAACTCTTCAGTACGGGCGACCATCTCTGGAGAGAAGGTATTGTTCGGATATGCGTCAGCAGGGGATAAAATTCCTGGAAGAAGCTGACAGACAGTTCCTTGTGAAGAATCGTGAACGCCGACCCAGCTTTTTCGACCCAATATTACGTCGAAAATATTTCTGACAAAGGAACCCTTTTTATCCACCATCCATATATCTATCGGCAAGAGCAGAAGCAGTCCTGCCGCGGTCGAAACGTCAAAAAGCCGCTTGATTCGACGGTTGCGTCGTTGATAAACGGGCTGCACGGGGATGGTGTAGAGATCTTCGGCCGTGAAAATGGAGTTGCTGCCTATGAGCAGGGAGCTGTCTTCCGGTGCGATTTTATACTCCAATTGCTTGTCTTGCAATCGGTTCATCCAGTCAATAATCTGGTCGGCAGAAATATCTCGTGCACAGAAAATCACCTCGTTAATTTGATAAATAGTAACCAGCTCCGACAAATCCGTCACATTGCCAATAACGATATGATTTTGGGAATCAACAGGTTGCGTCATTACCAATCCGATAAATTCGCGCGGAGTATTGATAGACTGCACCATATTCAGCACTCTTTCGGTCTCCTCGGCACCACCCACGATAGCGATGCGCAGACTGAGCCGGCGGGCATCCACATCGATCAGATGTGCTTTGGAGAGCAGGACGCGGAGAACATTCACGGCCAGCAGTGCCCAGACGGTACCCATGACGACAACGGCGCGGGAGAAGCGCATGGTTTCGGGCAGCAAAGCATAGATGAGCAGCACCACCACCCCACCCAAGACGATTCCACGGTTCAGCAATGAACGGTTCACTGGTTTGCGGTAACCGCCACGCAGCAGAACCGCCAACTGCCATAGTAGCGTGTATCCCGGCAAAACTGCATAAAAGTAATAATCCGGAAAAGAGGAGTTTCGCTGATATAAAACATTGTGGTCCCAATATTTAGAGAGTGCATATAATCCAGCAAAGATGAGCACGAAATCGAGAATTGGCAGCAACAGGCGACTGAGAATCCGCTTCAGGGCAGCCAACGAGGCACGAAACCAAATGGCCAGATGAATGGCCATGTTGAAAATCTTGGCGTTGTTGGCCGAGAAGTGTTTCCGCGCAAAAATCTGCATCGCGTTATAGAACACATACACATAGTTCAAGCTACCCTTTTTGGTGCTCTCGCCTTTGTAGTGGATGATGCGTGTCTGTGGGAAATAGTAGTTCTTGTATCCGCCCTTTAAAATCCTGTAAGAGAGATCGATATCCTCGCCATACATGAAATAATCCTCGTCCAAAAGTCCCACCTCGTCAAGCACTGACTTGCGCAGCATCATGAATGCGCCGGCTAACACCTCCACCTCATGGGTCTCGTCCTCTCCGATGTAAGTGGCATGGTAGGCACCGAACTTCTGCGACTTAGGAAAAAGCTTTGAAAGACCGAAGAGCTTGTAGAATGAGGATTTCGGATAGGGAATTCCTCGCTTCGATTCGGGCAAGAACCGTCCTTGTCCATCAACCATCTTCACGCCGAGACCGCCGCAATCGGGGGTTGCGTCCATGAAACGGACGCACTTCTCGAAAGTGTCCTCTTCCACCACCGTATCAGGATTGAGCAGCAACACATATTCGCCGGAAGAGATGCGAATAGCTTGGTTATTGGCTTTCGCGAATCCGACATTATCTTGGTTCTCAATGAGTTTCACATTGGGAAACTTATCCTTCACCATCGCCACGGAGTTGTCCACCGAATGGTTGTCCACCACGTAGATTTCCCCGTCAATACCGCGCATCGCCTTCTGGGCAGACATTAACGCCTGCTCCAAGAATGCCGAAACATTGTAGTTCACTATGATGACGCTTAACTTCAAATGGCTTGTTAGTTTTTCGTTTAACCCCACACCGCGTTCCTTCATCGCTTGTGTGGGGTTAGTTGCTCTTCGTGCGTTTTGCCTCTTGGAGGCTGCTCAAAGAATATATCTTATATTTTATATTATAATTGGGGTTGCAACAACCTCATTCTTAATTCTTAACTCTTAACTCTTAATTAAAAATAGGCCAGTACTGTCTTTTTCGATACGACTTTGTCGCCTTTTCGGACAGCGACGGAGGCGGATTTGGGCAGGAAGACATCGACACGGGATCCGAACTTGATCATGCCGACCTCTTCGCCCTGCTGCACATGGTCGCCGACTTCGGGGTAGCTGATGATGCGGCGTGCCACAAAACCGGCAATCTGTCGGAAGAGGATTTCCGTCTCCTCACCACGCACCACGATGGTATTGTGCTCGTTATCGACAGAAGACTTCGGCAGTTTCGCGAGGGCGTACTTGCCGGGATGGTAAGCCGTGTAGGAAATCTCTCCTGAAATGGGGTAACTGTTCACATGCACATTATTGATGGACATGAAAATGGAGATTTTCTGCCGTTCATCCTTGAAATATTCATGTTCGAAGGCATTCCCGACATAGACGATCGTGCCATCGGCAGGTGCCAGCACCCCGTCGTCCACCACATTGACCACGCGGGTGGGCACGCGGAAAAAACGCACAATGAGGACACCCAGCACCAACATGATCGTGAAAAATATCACGTTCACCCACCAGAGATTAGCCAACAGAAGCACGTAAAACAGGGAGGTCAGCGCTATGGTGATGAGGCTGACCATGATGATCAGCTTACCCGCTTGATGGAATTTCATGCCCAGCACAACCTTCTACTCTTTATATAGTATATACGTATGAGTCGGGACATTGTTCTCGTCGGAGATAGTCACAAACTGGCGCGGATAGTGTTTGTTGTTCATATAATGCAAACCATCATAGCTGTAAGTGATGTTCTCAACCTTGGAGGGCTGGCCGTTGATTACGGTTTCGATATGTTCAGCAGTCTTACAATTCAGATAATAGCCATCCTCGCTGGCGTATGCGAAAGGCAAGCCATAGAAAGGATTGTAAGAGCTCAAATCATACGTATAAGTGTGGGTAACCACCGTCTGAGCGATGGGGAACTCCTCCACATATTGCGAGACATTCTCGTATTTCTTGTGCTTGCCCGGGTCGTAAGTAAAGCGTTTGACAGAAAACATTTTCATGTCTTTCGCTTGACTATTGGCGAAAACCTTCGCAACCTCTTCGTAATCGCCAATGACTCTATCATACAGAGGGTGTTGTTTGAGACTTCTGTTGGTGATATCGTCAAAATATGGCTCATAGAAATCACGATCGTACATCACTTCAATGTTGTCGATGCGTCCGTAAGCCTTGTCCTTCTTATTGTCAATGCGGTGGAAGGTGTAATCCAACACCACGTTACCATCCACTTGATAGGTCATTTTGTCCACCAATTGATTGGTCCACTGAAAATCGATGGTCTCGGTGTAGTTCACACCCACATGCACGATCTTGCTGACCGTTTTATCCTTGTTGTAGGTGAATTTGAATGAATAGATGCTGTCCACGACAATTTCTTCGAGATTGCCTTTCTGGTCATACAAATAGATTTCATTCGGGGAACCGACCTCGCTGCGATACCAAATCTTACTGATACGGCACTTCGGGTTATAAATTTCCTCATCCGGTTTGCAGGAGTGAAAACTCACTGTCACCACGAGCATTGCTACTAACAATAATAGATATTTTTTCATTGTATATAATTTTTCTTAATTTCTAAAATACGGCGGCAAAGATAATAATTCCTTTAATATGTCGGGAATTTTTTTTTGCTTAGGAGTTTAGGAGCTTAGGGGGTTAATAGCTGAAGGATTCGAATCCTTCCGAACGCAATTTCGTGACGATGTTGTCGAGATAGGATTTGTCAAACTTATGCAGATCGAGGGCGGGCGTTTCGCGGTCGAGGGAGTAGATGACGATGCGTTTGGGGCGGATGCGGCGGATGCGTTTTAACCACAGCGACCACTCGGGGTCAACGGAGTTGTCGAACGCCCTACCCTCGCATTCGCCGCTGAAGAAGAGTGTCTGGATGATGAGGTTGCCGTTGAATTCGCAGAGCTGGTCTGTGACCTGCTCGATATCCACGGGCACAACGGGCGCGTTCACGGTGTCGAGCATTGCTTGCGAGCCCGCGTCGAGCTTCAGCATCGGGTTCTCAATACGTTTCAGCGCAGCGATGATTTCCGGACGGTAGAGCTGCGTAGCATTCGAGAGGCAGGTGATGACCGCCTGCGGATAGTACTTGTCGCGCAACCCCAACAGCCGGTCGATGACCTGGTCGAACCAAGGATAAAGCGTGGGTTCGCCGTTGCCGGAGAAAGTGATGCTATCGACGGGCGTACCCGTGCCGGCACACTCCGCCAACTTGTGCTCTACGGCCTCCATCACCGTCTCCAACGGATAGGGTTCCCGAGCGTTGATGTTCTTTTCCAGCGTCCAGCCGCACTCGCAATAGAGACAGTTGAACGTACATATCTTTTCATCTACAGGCATGAGGTTGATGCCCAAGGAGTGGCCCAGTCGTCTGCTGTGTATCGGGCCGAATGCGATGGATTCCCACAAGAATGTTGACATGTTTAACGGTTTAAGGTTTAGGGTTTAAGGTTTAGGGTTTAAGGTTTAGGGAATATGTAGGGGTGAATGATGATTCGCCTCTACGACCGTCATTGTTTGTCGTATTTCACGACCTCGTCGGAGAAGAATTCGAGTTGGACGCCGGCCTGGCGGAACATCTCCTCGGATTCTTGTCCGGCGTGGTATTTGTTGGCACACACGACGCGGACGATGCCGCAGTTGATGATGAGCATGGCACAGGTACGGCAGGGGGTCATGCGGCAGTAGAGCGTGGCGCCGTTAAGGGAGATGCCCAACTTGGCGGCCTGACAGATGGCGTTCTGCTCGGCATGGACGGTGCGCACGCAGTGCTGCGTGACCGTACCGTCCTCGTGGAGAGTCTGTTTGAGTTGGTGCCCAACCTCATCGCAGTGCGGGAGCCCCTTGGGCGCGCCCACATAGCCCGTGACGAGAATCTGGCGGTCACGCACGACCACACATCCGCTGCGACCGCGGTCGCAGGTGGCGCGTTTGCTCACCGTGTCCGCAATCTCCATGAAGTATTCGTCCCACGAAGGACGGGTATGTTTCTTTTCTTCCATACAATGTTTATATAAGTTTATATAATACGGGTGCAAAAGTACACAATATTTTGATAATACGCTTGAACGAGGTCGTTTTTTTTGTACCTGAAATCGATACATTTCGCGGATATTTATTTTAAAATCTTCCAAAACGAGCCCGATTTGAAATCAAGAAATCAACAACCAACTGTGGATTACGACTATTCTAAAACACTCAACATATTGATTTACAAAATTTTATATTGTTGATAAATTGTTAATAAAAATATCTTGATATTAAAAAGAAAATACTTGAAGAAAAACTAATTTTAGAGTTTCAATTCGTAATTGTGCGAATTGAACAAATATTCAGGATAAAGGAAAAAAGAAACAATTCTTTCATATTAACCAAAATTACAAGTCTATGAAAAAATGTCTATTCTTATGCTTAACAGCGCTGATGATGCTGTTCTCCATGACTGGTAATGCGCAGAGCGGCTGTGCTTCCCCCACCGGGTTGTCGGCTTCTCTCCATGCACCCGAATGGAACAACATCCGATTGGATTGGAACGGTATAGTCGATTCCGACGAGGTGACTATTTACTATGCCAATTCTTACACGACCCGTGTCGGCATGAATGCCGCCGCCGACTTTGTCGGTGCAGTGCGCTTCACACCCACGGAGCTGGCGAACTATGGCGGCAAGTACTTGAGCGCCGTCTCTTTCGTGACAGGTGAAGCCCAGACCGTTTGCACCTACTCCGTCCGTGTATGGGTGGGTGGAAGTTTGGTGGACACCACCTTCACCCCCGGCACCATGGTCGTGGACCAAGTGGTCACCACTCCGCTGACCCTCTATGGTCTTAACACCATCATGCTGAACACCCCTGTGTTGATTGACCCCACCCAGGAGTTATGGATTGGCATTCGTTGCAACACCACGGCCGGCTATCCTCTCGGAGCTCAGAACAACACTGCTGTGTTCAACTATGGCGACCTCATCACCGAGGACGGAACTGAATGGGAGACTCTGAGCGGCGGCGACCCCTCTGCCAGCATTGCTGCTTATAACTGGGTGATTGTCGGTCATCTACAAGACCAAGCCAACATGTTGAGCGGTTACAACATCTACCGTGACGGAACGTTACTTGCCTCTGCTAGCACCACCAGCTTTTTGGATTCTGTGGATTTCGGAACATACGTTTACGGTGTGACCGCCGAATATGCCAACGGTTGTGAATCCGACCCGTTGAACCTCACCGTCACCATGGCCGGCAACCCTTGCGTTGACTGTTTTGACAGTGTAATCGTAGGCACGGGCACTACAGGACAATATTACGTTCCTATGAACACGTACTACAATTATTCCTTCTCTGAACAGATTTACACCGCTGCAGAACTCGGCACTATCGATGGCAGCATTCCTTGCATTGCTTTTCAATATATTTATGGCACCGCTCAGGAGAAGGACATTGTCATTTATATGGGCAACACTTCCAAAAACAGCTTCTCGAGCAGTTCTGACTGGATTTCTGTGAACAACATGCAGCAGGTCTTCAGCGGCATCGTCAACTTCAACAATGCCGGACCCGACAACTGGTTCAACATCCCGTTGGACGCTCCTTTCGAGTATGATGGCTCCAGCAACATCGTGGTGGCTGTACTGAACAACACTGGTAGTTATGTCTCGAGCAACAATAACACCTTCAACGCACACTCTGCATCTTCTAAAACGCTTTATGTGTATCAAGATGGTTCTGCTTATAACGTCAACTCTCTCCCAAGCGGCACCATGGGTTCTAATCGTAACAACATCCGCTTCATGGTGGGTGCTCCTATTGAATGCCACATGCCTTCCCAGGTTACCGTTTCCGAAATATCCACCTCTTTTGCCACCATCTCCTGGGCTTCCGACGAAGACGCCAACGGCTACGAAGTGGTGTTGGTGCCTGAAGGAAGCACTATCGACAACGAGCCTTCTGAACTGACAAGCGACACGACTATCACTTTGAGCAATTTGACGGACAACACGGGATATACTGTTTATGTGCGCGTCAACTGCGCTTCTGAGAACAGTTCTTGGGCTTCCATCAGCTTCCGTACGTTGTGTTTGCCGCAGACCACGCTGCCTTACACCATGAACTTCGACAACATGGGTTCCGGCTCTGGTGTCGTTCCGAATTGTTGGGAACCGGCCATCGCCCCCAACTCCAACCCCGCCTACCCCTATATCTCCACCACCTACCATCACTCCGGCAACGGCGCCCTCTACTTCTACAGCTACTCACCCTCCCACTCCTCCATCCGCGGACAAGGTCTGGATCTGACTGACAACACCGAACCTTTGATCATGAGCTTCTGGGAATACATCACCACCTCTTACTACGGCAGAATGGTAGTAGGATATCTGACCGATCCGATGGATTTCAACTCCTTTGTAACGGTGAAAGACATCTATCCTCAGGATGTCAGCGTTGGCGCTTGGACTGAGTTCAAATTCGCTCTTCCGGAATCCGCCAACGGACAAGTGATTTACCCCGCTTTCTATTCTCCTTACATCCCCGGCAGCTATAGTAACTATATTTATATTGACGATATAACCATCGAAGCAGGCAATCCGGATTGTTTGGCTCCATCCGCTTTCGGTGTCGATAACGTCTCCTACAGCTCCGCATACGTTACCTGGACTCCTGTGGACATGGAAATCGACCATGTGTTGGAATGCCTCAACCTGTCAACGGGTGTCAACAACACCCTCAACATGACTGCTGGCACGACCTCTTACATGCTCACCGGGCTGGACACCACCACGGTTTACCAATTGAAGTTGTATCCTGTTTGTCAGGACATTCCCGACACTTTGTACGCAGAGTTCTTCACCCTGAACGGAAGCATTGTCTCCTGTCTGGATCCCGACACCAACTCCCAAATCATCACCTCCGGCAGCACCAGCACTTCCTACAATATCCCTGTCAACAACTTCTACGGATACACCTACTCACAGCAGATTTACACGCCGAGCGAAATTGGCGGCGCCACCGTCATCACCGGTATGGCACTTGAGTATTCTGGCTCTTCTGCCTCAACTGTCAAGAACAATGTGGCAGTCTATCTTGCACACCGCTCCGACAGCACCTTCGCATCCACCACCGACTGGACTCCCATCAACCAAGCGACCAAGGTTTATGAAGGTCCGCTGAACTGCACGCAAGGTTGGAACACCTTTGAATTCGACACCTATTTTGCATACAATGGTGTCAGCAATTTGGTGTTGATCGTGGACGACAACTCCAACAACTACAACGGTTCAGCCTACACCTTCAATGTTCACACGAAAGTTTCTGGACAATACAACACGATGTACGTCTATAGTGACGGTACGGATTACGATCCTTCCAATCCTCCGTCTGGCAATCGTTACTCCATTAGAAACAACATCAAATTCTTCGGTTGTAACCAAACGCAAGTTGAAGAAATCACCTGTTTCGCTCCCAACATGATGGTTACCGACTATGATTCCACCAGCATCACTGTATCTTGGGTCGCTGGCGGCAACGAGACCACTTGGGCCGTACAATACCGTCAAGAAGGCACGGATAGTTGGAACTCCGACGGCAATGTCTCTGGTGTCAACACCTACACCATCACGAACCTCATCCCGAACACCACTTACGAAATCCGCATGTGCGGTCTCTGTTCCGGCTCTGACAGCAGTGACTGGAACACCATCACAGGTTTCACCGTATGCGAATACGTGACTGTTCCTTTCTTGGAAGACTTCGAGTCAGTCAGTGGCACAGGCAGCAGCAGCATGGTTCCGTGCTGGTTCCGTGGCACCTCTTACACCACACAGTATCCGTACATCTCCTCCTCTTACGCCTCCTCTGGCTCCAAGTCACTCTATTTCTACGGAAGCACCGGCAGCTATTGCTACGCAGCATCTCCGAGATTCGACAACGACATCCCGATGGACAGCTTGGTGGTGAAATTCAACGTTCTCACCACTACCGCTTCATACTACATTGAAGTGGGTGTCATGAGCGATCCTACGGATTACAGCACTTTCCAATTACTTGCCTCCTGCACTCCTGACATCGTGAGTGTTTGGAAGAACTACGAGGTCAACACTTCCGGCTACACTGGCAACGGCCACTACATTGCCTTCAGAATCCCTGCTTGGGGCACTTCTTACGCTTACTTGGATGACGTGCAAGTGGACTACATCTTGCCTTGCTCTCACCCTGTGGCTGTCACGCTACAGTCTGCCGCCCCAGACATGGCCACCATTGGATGGACAGCCGGCGACGAAGAGACCGAGTGGGAGTATGTCTATGGCGAATATGGAACCGTTGATCCCGAGTCCGATTCACCTTATGGTGTCACCGACAATTTTGCTACCCTTTACAACCTGTCACCCAACACGTTGTACTCATTCTACGTTCGTGCTATCTGCTCCAGCAGCGAGATCAGCGCTTGGGAGCCTTTCACCTTCCGTACCGAATGTGTGTCCATCGATCAACTGCCCTACGCGCAGAATTTCGACTCCATGACCACCACTACTTCCAACATCACCGCAGGTCTTAACAACTTGACAGACTGTTGGGATGGTCTTTCCACAGGCACCACCTACACTTCCTATCCTTATGTTTATTATGGTTCCTCATACGCCAATAGCGGCAACTACAGCTTGCGCTTCTACAGTTACTATTCCGGCAGCTACGGCGACCAATATGCTTTCTTGCCTCCTATAGATGTTGACGTGCTGTCATGGGAAAACATGATGTTGGAATTCAACATGAAGAACGGTTCTACCTCAGCCCCGTTCACGCTCATCGTGGGTGTGACAGAAGGCACTGACATCAACACGTTCGTGCCTGTCGATACCATTGTCCAATCATCCACCAGCTACACTTTGCAGTCTGTGGCCTTCGGCAACTACCAAGGTAACGGCAATCGCATCACCATCGTCAACAAACAACCTGTCACAAGCTACAGCTACGGTCAGATCGACGACATCTTGCTTTCAGCTCCTACCTGCATTCACCCGAACCAACTGCAAGCCACGGATGTTGACACCAACAGCATCACCCTTACTTGGAACGAGCGCGGCACTTCCACGTCATGGAACATCGAATACGGTCCGACAGGCTTCACGCAGGGTACTGGCACCGTCATTTCCGCCTCCACCAACCCCTACACGGTCACTGGTCTGAACCACTCCTCCACCTACGATTTCTATGTACAATCAAGCTGTAGCAGCACCGACCTTAGCTTGTGGAGCACCGGTGCCACTATCTCTACCTCGATGATCCCCACCCCACTGCCCTACAGCACCGATTTCAGCAATCCTGACGAAGCTTGGGTTTTGGAAAACGGCAACTGCACCAACTATTGGACGATAGGCACCTACAATGGCAACGGCGCTTTGTTCATCACCGACAACGGCACCACTCCGAACTACTCTAACAGCGCGACCACAGTTTCTGCTCAGAAGCTGTTCACCATAGGCACTGCATCAGAAATCACCATCAATTTCGACATCATTGTGAATGGTGAAGGCAGCTACGACTATTTCAAACTGTTCTTGGCACCGGCCACCCAAACCTATCCGGCTTCCAACCAGACTCCTTCCTCAACCGACTACGGTTACAATTCTTACAGCCAATATGCTTATCAGTTTGGCACCAACAGCACCTATCCGTACGTTCTCAACTTAGTCAGCAGCGGCACTCACATCACCGCTGTCATGCCTAACCCCAACCCTAACCCAGACGCCAACTCCACTGCTTTGTTAGTGCTTGCGTGGAAAAATGACGTCAGTGTGGCCAACCAGCCGCCTGCTATCATCCAAAACCTCATGATTGGCGAAATCTCTTGTACACAGCCCACCAACTTGACAGTGACTAATATCACACAGAACTCTGCCGATGTTGCTTGGACTGCCGGTGGTGACGAAACCAGCTGGATCTTGGAATACAAGGAGAACTCTGATGCTTCTTGGACTTCCGTGCCACTTACCACCACTTCATACACCCTCACCAACCTGAGCTCACTCACCAATTACTCAGTGCGTGTGCAGGCTGATTGTGGCAACGATGACGTTTCATTTTTCACCTCCACCACATTCAACACAGCTGCTTGCGCTGCTGCCGATCAATGTACCTACACCTTCAACCTTAGCGACGATTATGGTGACGGTTGGAACGGTGGTTTCTTGACTGTGCAACAGAATGGTGTCACCATCACCACCATTGGCATGACCAGTGATTCCTCCGCTACGGAGACCGTAAATCTGTGCGATGGATATTCCACTTCTCTGATTTGGACCTCAGGCGACTACGATGCAGAAGCCACCTTCACCATAATCGGCCCTGACGGCACTACCATTTACTCCTCACCGGAAATGGACAGTTACAGCACTTACACCTTCAACGCCGACTGTAACGGTGCCGGCCCTGTGATCACCGACCCGACCGTGACCACCAATGCGGCCTCCAACGTGGCACAGACCACCGCTACTCTGAACGGCTCCATCACCAATCCTGATGGTGTGACCATTACGGCCAAGGGCTTCGAATGGAAGACCACCTCGGGTGGTTCCTACACTCCCGTGACGGTTACCGGCAATGCTCTGACTTACAACCTCAGCAACCTGACGCCCAACACGAGCTACACCTACAAGGCATTCATCACCTTCAACGGCACGACCGTTTACGGCAACGAAATGACCTTCACCACATTGGATCAAGGCCAATTGGTTGAACCTTCCGCAACCACGGCTGCTGCCACGGCTATCACGCAAACCGCGGCCACGCTCAACGGTTCTATCAGCAACCCCGACAACGTGACCATCACGGCGCAAGGTTTCGAATGGAAAGCCACTTCCGGCGGCACTTACACCACGGTGAACGCTACGGGCAGCACGATGACCTACAACCTCACCGGTCTCACTGCCAACACTGACTACACCTTCCGCGCGTTCGTGACCACGGCTAACGGCACGCATTATGGTGCAACTATGACCTTCACCACGCTGCCCGAAGATGTACAGCCTTGCGATGTCCCGACTGGTCTCACCACGGGCACTATCACCCACGAGAGCATCGCCATCAGCTGGGATGCCAACGCTGACGTGAACAGCTGGAACATCCAGTACCGTCCTGTCGGCGGCACGCTCAACTCCGCCACGGCTACCACCAACAGCTACACCATCACCGGTCTGGCACCTGAAACCCAATACGAGATTCAAGTACAGGCTGTATGCAGCGATGGACAAACCAGCGACTGGTCTCCGGCTGTGACTGCCACCACTCTCACCGGTATCAACGAGCACCTGTTGAACAGCATCAGCCTCTATCCGAATCCTGCGAAGGACGTTGTCAATGTACAATGTACAATGAACAATGCACAGGTTAAGGCCATCGAGGTGTTCGATGTTTACGGCAAGTTGTTGCAGACCGTCTCCATGACTCCCGAAACGACCACCATCAACGTTTCCGGTTTGGCAAGCGGCATGTACTTCGTGCGCGTGACGACGGAGGAAGGTGCGGTTACCAAATCTTTTGTCAAAAAATAATTGATAATTGATAATTGATAATTAACGGGGAGCTCGAAAGGGTTCCCCGTTTTCGTTTTTAGGCAATAGGCAATCGGCAACAGGCAATCGGCAACAGGCAACAGTTTTTGGGGGTGCCCGCAACTATTGCCTTTTGCTTTTTGCCTTTTCACTATTCACTTTTCACTTTTCACTTTTCACTATTCACTATTCACTATTGCCTAATCCCTATTGCCTAATCCCTATTGCCTATTGCCTACTAACCAGACAGCAGAAAAAAAGTTTTCAACAGCGAACATTTGACAACCCCGAAATTGTATATTTGCGGCTTGCAAATTTTTGAAAGAAGGAAAAACTATATTTTTTATAAACAATTAATTTTCACCAATTTATCAAAATTATGAAGAAATCATTACGGTTATTTATGCTTGCGGTTCTATTCTTTCCGCTGGCATTGAGCGCGCAGTTGGGTGCTGTTTATCAGTTCTCAACAGGCATTGACAACACGAAGTGGTACACACTGACGTCCGACAGCACTCTGCTGAAAGTTGGTACTGGGGACGACAGTTATGCTTCGCCAGTGCTCAACATCGGTTTCACCTTCAACTTTGTCGGTGCGGATTACACCCAATTCTCCGTCAACAGCGACGGCACTGTCCGTTTAGGATCCACAGCTGTGGGTACGAGCTATTACGCCACCCCTTTCAGCAGTGCCAACGCCAACAAGTACAATCCGAAGATTTGCGGCCTCGGTTGCGACGGATATCTGGCAGCCGCCACAAGTGACTCTCCCGCCGACTACATCGCCTACCAGCTCTTCGGCTCCGAAGGCGACCACGTGCTCGTCATAGAGATTTCGACAGGTACTTTCAACTCTATCACCCGCGAAAACCACTACACCTTCCAGGTGCAGTTGGCCGAGGCTGACAACAGCGTGACATTGATATACTCGCCCACGGCTCCTGCCGCCGGCCCCGCTGTCACTTATCAGCTCGGCGCTTGCGTTGATGCCAACGACATCGTGCTCTTCAATGTAGCGAACAACACCATGTCTATTTACAATGGTGGCACAACCGAAAACAACCCAATAGGCACATGGCCTGATGCAGGTCGCTACTACACCATTGCCCCCAACCCAAACCCTTGTTATCCCGTCAGTTCACTCACGGCCAGCAACATCACGGCCAGCAGTGTCACGCTTACGTGGTCCGACACCAACAACACTGGCGCCACCTACACCATTTATGATGGCGATTCGATAATTGCCAGTTACATCAATGACAACACTTATGACATTATCGGTCTCGACGCCAACACTTCATACACTTTCTCTGTTGTCGCAAATTGTTCCAGCGACAACTCATCCAATTTCTCTACCATCCATGTCCACACCGGTTGTAACATCCTCAGCGCACTGCCTTACACGGACAGTTTCGAAGACACTCCTGACGGCAACTATCAAATGCCTTACTGTTGGGAGCGTTATGCTTCTGCACACACCAATTCAACGGCCTACCCCTACAGCTATAACGGCAGCACCTACTCGCATAGCGGCAGCAGCAGCCTCTATTTTTATGGCACCACCAGCGCTTCTTACTCTGACACTATGATTGCCATCATGCCTGAGCTCGACGTGACCAGCCACCCCATGAGCGGCAACCGCGTGACTTTCTGGGCCAGAATGGGTTCCGCCAACAACAGCAAGAATATCTACGTGGGCACCATGACCAACCCCACTGATCCCTCCACCTTCGTTCTGGTTGACAGCGTTTTCGTGAACAGCAACACCTACAACATGTTTTCTGTCCCCATGACCGATGCCACGGGTTCATACGTTGCCTTTGTGGTCTATAAGGGCACAGGGGCCATCTACATGGATGATGTCACCCTTGAGGAGATACCTTCTTGCTTTGAAGTCAGCTCTTTGACCGACAGCAGCATCACCTCGAACAGTGTCACCCTCCAATGGATCGACGAAAACAACACCGGCGCCACTTATTCTATCTATCAATCCGACAGTCTTATTGGCACTTCCACCGAAACCAACTACACGATCACCGACTTGGAGCCGAACACCACCTACACTTTCGGCGTAATAGCTAACTGCACGAATGGCGACGGCAACATTATGACTATCACTGTTACCACCGCTTGTGCTCCCCTCGGATTGCCCTTCATCGAGCCATTTGATGTCACTCTGGCCAACGATGCTTGCTGGCGTGGCGCGACTGGCACCACAGCTGACGAAGTGTTGGCCGGTGCTACTCTGAACTATACAGCCAACAACCAGTGGACATACGCCAGCGCTGCAAGCAATGGTCTCCCTGCCGGCCACTACCGTGTGAACATATACGGCTCCACTTGCAAGAAATGGATGATCACTCCCGAAATCGACCTCACCAACGCCAATTCTCCCATACTCTCTTTTGATGCTGCATTCACCGTGTTCACCGCAGGCAGCAACGCCCCGGCTACCGGTTTTGAAAACAACCCCACCCAGAAATTTCAAATCCTTGCCTCTTCCAACAACGGACAGACTTGGTCTATCGTTTCCGACATCAGTTTGACTGATATCGCCAGCAGCAGCTATCTGACACAGTATGCAGACCTGAGCAGTTTTGCTGGACAGA
Source organism: uncultured Bacteroidales bacterium (assembly GCA_946409645.1). Lineage (GTDB taxonomy): Bacteria > Bacteroidota > Bacteroidia > Bacteroidales > WCHB1-69 > F23-D06. The sequence continues at coordinate 43,092 of CAMJXE010000010.1, read as the reverse complement.
CTATCCGCATTGCCTTCTATGCTCAGTCCACCACTACCGGCGGCGACAACAACTTGCATATTGACAACATCCAAGTGGAAGAGAGCACGGGTGAGCTTTGTTTACCCGTCGTCGGTCTGACTGCCGACAACATTGGCGCCACCACCGCCACACTCTCCTGGGATGGCAACGCTGATAGTTACAATATTTATATTATTGGCAACGGCGACACCACTTTTGTGCAAAATATCACCGCCGACAGTCTCGAACTCACCAACCTTACCGCTATGACAGCCTACACCTACGGTGTGTGTGCAGTCTGCAATGACGATGAGAGCCCTATAAACACTTTGACCTTCTCCACCGCTTGCACTGCCGTTGAATTGCCTTACACGGAGACCTTCGAGACCACCAGCGGCACCCTCGGCTGTTGGAGTACAGAAGGCAACGGCACTTGGTCGTTTGGTGTGGGTGACTACAGCATCACTACCGGTGCTTTCGAAGGAAGCCAAAACGCCAAGATCACTCACGCCACCACAGGCAACGTCACAAAACTTGTATCACCGGTTCTTGATGGTGTCAACACTGGCATGATCCTCGATTTCGCATACGTTCTGCGCACTTGGGTCTCTGACCTTGATGAGCTCCGCGTCTATTCCCGCGCCGCTGCCGACAGTGCTTGGCAACTGGTTGCCGAATACACCGATGAAGCTCCCACTTGGACTACTACGACCCTCGTTATCCCCGGCACGGTCTATCAGATTGCGTTCGAATACACTGACAACTATGGCTACGGTGTCGGTATCGACAGCGTGGTTTTCAGCGCCATGAGCGGCGACTACTGCTACGCTGTGTCCAACCTTACGGTTAGCAACACCACCGTCAACAGTGTTTCTCTCACTTGGAGCGACGAAGACAACAGCGGTGCCACTTACACCATCTACAACATGGCTGACAACTCGGTTGTTGCCACTGGCTTGACGACGACCAGCTATGATGTCACCGGACTCTCCTCGTTGACCAGCTACACTTTCGGTGTGGTCGCCAACTGTTCGGCCACCGACGAATCCAATATCGTCACTGTTGAGGCCGCTACCTTATGCGGTGGTGAATCCTGCAACATCACCATTGTGGGTCATGACTCTTACGGCAACGGTTGGAACGACAATGCCATCAACATCATCCAAAACGGTATCATCGTTGGCACCTTCACCCTCGCCAACGACAGCCTTCTCGTCGAAAACTTCGCCGTCTGCGACGAAGCGCCCGTCAGCTTCAGCTGGGTGGAAGGCTCCTACCCTAACGAAACCAGCTTCGAGATTATCGACGGTGCGAACATCTCCGTCTATACTGGCGTTGGCAGCAACATGGCCAGCGGTATCTTCTTCACTCTGGACAACGCTTGCGCCCCTGTCATTCCCGTTGACACGCTTCATGTGACGCTCTCCATCAACGATGTTAACCTTGGCAGCATCACCCCCGCCGTTGGCCACTATGATTTGGTTTTGTATGACACTTTGTTACTCACGGCCACTCCCAATGCCGGCGTCAACTTCGAAGGTTGGAGAATGATGGTCGGCGGCCAGACCATTGGCACATTGCCCTTGAATCCTTATCCTCTTGTTGTCAACCCGAACCTGATTACTGTTGGACAACTGACCGTCATCGCCATATTCAGCGACAGTACCAGCGTTCCCGACAGCTTGACCGTCATCCTCAACACTGCCGATGCCACCATGGGCACCACTAATCCGGCTCCTGGCACGCACAGCTATGCCGTGGGTGAACAATCCGTCATTTCCGCTGTCCCCAACCCCGGTTACAACTTCCTCTACTGGGTTGAATCCGCAACAATAAGTGGCATGACCATATCCGACACGCTCTATGCTTCTACCGTCAGCTTGAATGTCACCCCGATGTACGCCAACATGACTTTGAACCTCACTGCTTATTTCGAGGCTGCACCGGCTGATCCTTGCGAAGCCCCGACGGGTATTACAGTTTCTGCATTCGATGACCAAAGCATCTCCCTATTTTGGGATGATGATGATAATGTGGAAAGCTGGAACGTCCGCTACCGTGCGCAAAACGGCGATTGGAACACTTTGACCACCAACACGAACAGCTACACCATCACCGGTTTGGCTCCAAACACCACCTATCAAATAGGAGTGCAGAGCAACTGCGGTGAGGGCAACTTTAGCCAATGGAGCGCAACCGTCACGCAGACCACGATTGGTTTGAACAGTTTCCTGTCCAACAGTATCGTTCTCTTCCCGAATCCTGCGAAGGACGTTGTCAATGTACAATGTACAATGAACAATGTACAGGTTAAGGCCATCGAAGTGTTCGATGTTTACGGCAAGTTGTTGCAGACCGTCTCCATGACTCCCGAAACGACCACCATCAACGTTTCCGGTTTGGCAAGCGGCATGTATTTCGTGCGCGTGACGACGAAGGAAGGTTCGGTTACGAAATCATTTGTGAAGAAGTAACCCCCTTAGTCCCCCTAAAGGGGGAGATACTCCCATAAAGGATTCGAGTCCTACCCCCTGCCCCCACAAAGGGATGGTTTCTTAAGGGGAGATTGTATGGGTTTCAAGTAACGGCCGTTCAGGTGATTGCCTGGGCGGCCGTTTTTTACCCCTCCTTCCCTCTTAATTCTCACTAAAGTGTGGAGATGTTCCCCATAAGGAAGTAACCCCGCGAGTGGGTATCGCTAAAAACTACACATGGGGACAAAAAAAGTTATCAACAATAGATTTTTAATAAATAAAAGTAGTATCTTTGCAAATTTCTAATCCTTCAAAGGAAAGTCAGCGTTTTGAACATTATAATCAATTAATATTCACCAAATTTCAAAATTATGAAGAAGTTACTACTTTTCATCATGGCTGTACTGTTAGGGTTAAGTTCCCTTCAGTTGACAGCTCAGGATGTTGTGGAAATTCCCGGCAATGGTGGAACGACCACCGATTCCTATTTGCCAAGTTACTGTTTCTACAACTATTCGTTAACCCAACAGATCTACACTGCGATGGAGATCGGCACTTCCGGCAGCATTGGCAGTATAGCATTCTACAACACCGGCACGGACAGAACCCGTAGCTTGAACATTTACATGGTTCACACCGACAAGACCTCCTTCTCGGGCAGCAGTGACTGGATCACTGTCACCGACAACGACTTGGTGTTCAGCGGAAGCGTGACCATGACTGCCAACACTTGGACCAACATCCAACTGACAAACACATTCGACTACAATGGCAACGACAACCTCGCTGTCATTGTGGACGACAACACGGGTTCCTACGAAAGCAGCACCACTTACCGCGTATTCAACGCAACCAGCATGGCCATTCGCGTTTACAGCGATGGCACAAACTATGATCCCTTGAATCCCACTGGTTACAGTGGCACCGTCGTCAATGTAAAGAATCAGATTCAATTAGAAATCACCTCTGGAACAGTAACTTGTCCGAGGCCCAACAACTTGACGGCTTCAAACGTGTCAGCCCATGAGGCTACTCTCTCTTGGTCCCCTGGCGATTCCGAAACCAGTTGGGACCTCTACTACACCTCCGTCCAGACTGACGTTCCTGACTCCAACACCACGCCTTTGGCCACCTCTTACGACACCACCTACGATTTGACGAACCTCGCCCCTGCCACCCTTTATTACACCTATGTTCGCGCCAACTGCGGCAATGAATACAGCAAATGGAAGTCAGGCTCAACCTTCAAGACACAATGCGTGGACATTGATTCTTTGCCCTACATTCAGAACTTCGACAACTACGGAACCGGTTCTGACGCATACGTTGACTGTTGGTTCAAGCTCAGCACTTACACTTCCAACACATCTCCTTACATCACCGCCACCAACTACCAGGGTGTGGGTTCCCTCTATTTCTATGCGGGTTCTTCCAACACTTATAACATGGCCATCATGCCGTCCATCGACCCCTCCATCCCTCTGAACACCTTGCAAGTCTCTTTCATGTACAGAGGATCTGCCAATCTCGACCGTTTGATTGTGGGTGTGATTGAAGACATCTCCAACGATGCCACCTTCACCCCTATCGACACCGTTTATCCGTACCTGGCCAGCGTTTCCACTTGGGATGAGCGTATTGTGAAGTTCAGTGGTTACGAAGGCACTGGCACCAACATCGCATTCAAAAACGAGTACACCACCTCTTCCACATACGCATACATTGACAATGTGGTTCTCGATGTCATCTCCGAGTGTCAGAAACCCGTCGAAGTCATCGCCTCGAACTACACTGACGAGGGCGCAGATATCTACTGGACCGTCATGGGTGAAGAGACCAGCTGGGAAATCGCAGCTGTGCCTGCCGGCGGCGACCCGGACACTTGCACTCCTGTGCTCGCCACCTCCAATCCCCACACGCTCACAGGCTTGTTAGACGACACTTCATACGACATCTATGTGCGTTCGGTCTGTGACGGCAATGAATACAGCGAATGGAGCATCAAACGCACCTTCAAGACCAACCCCAGCTGTTCCAACCCGCAGAATGTGAGCGTTGGACAAATCACCACCAATTCCGCTATGGTCATTTGGACGGATGCCAACTTCGGTGCTAACAGCTACACAGTGGGCTGTTCCGAAGCCGGACAAAACACTTGGACCATCCAAAACGTGACTGGAGCCACCGAGTGCATGTTTGCCGGTCTCTCAATCGGCACAGCATACGATGTGTTTGTGGTATCCAACTGCACCGTTGGAGAAGCCGACACTGTCTTCAATTCCTTTACCACCAGATCTTGTTTGGTTGGCGGTGACTTGGAGATCGGCGACGGTTCCACCACTTCCTCCTATTTCCCTGAATACGCCACCTACAACTATAGCTACACGCAGCAGATTTATCTCGCTTCGGAGATGAACGGCGCTGCCGACATCAACTCCATCACATTCAACGTGTCTGCGGTTAACTTCCCGAATCGTCACATTGCGATTTACTTGATGCACACCACATCCAGTTCCGGCGACACTTGGTTGAATGCCTCCAATGCCCAAATGGTATTCGACACCACCGTCACGTTCTCCACAGGCTTGAACACCTTCTATTTCAACACTCCGTTCCAATACAACGGTATCGACAACCTTGCCCTTATCGTGTTGGACAGCACGGGCACCTGGTCTTCCAGCAACGTTTTCGTCTGTCACACCACTTCCACCAGCCTTTCCCGCTATATTTATCAGGACAGCGAGCCTTACGGTGTCAGCTCCACTCCTTCAAACGGATACACCTCCTCTTCTCGTAACGATGTCATCTTCGGTGTGCCATGCGACAGCACCACCACTTGCGCTGCGCCCAACACGTATGTGACTTCAGTGACCACCAACAGTGTCACCGTGGCGTGGGTACCCGGCAATACGGAATCCTCATGGGAATTGGAATACACTCTTGATTCTGTTTGGACTTCCGTTGGCAGTGTCACCTCTCCCTACACCATCACCGGTCTTCCCGACAACACCAACGTCCTCGTTCGCGTGCGTGCCATGTGCGGTGCCAGTGAAACCAGCCAGTGGGCCGGCACCTCCGCCAGAACCAGATGTTCTGGCGTGAACACGCTTCCCATCACAGAAAATTTCGACCAGAATGACGGTGCTTCCGGCAATATGTTAGAGTGCTGGACCACCCTTACCAACTCCACCACTTCATACCCCTACCTCTCCGCCACATACGCACATTCCGGAAACTACTCCACCTATTTCTATGGAAGCAACACCATTTACTCCTACCTGATCTCTCCTGAAATTGACGCCAGCATCTCTATCAGCGATCTGCAAGTGAGTTTCTGGGCTTACAAGACCTCTGCTTCATACTACGTCCAAGTGGGTGCCATGACCGATCCTAACGACTACAGCACTTTCGTGCAGTTAGGCGGCAACGTCTCCCCCAGTGAGAATAATTCTTGGGAATTGATGGAAATCAACTTGGATGAATATACCGGTAACGGTCACTACATTGCAATCCGCATCCCGCAAAGCTACACCAGCTACATGTACGTGGACGACATCATCATTGATATCATCCCGACCTGTACGCACACCGAGGATCTCATCGTCAGCAATGTTGACGCTTCCAACGCCACCTTCGATTGGACACCCGGCGCCGACGAAAACGCTTGGGATTTGGCCATCGTTCCCGGCGTTGGCGTGGTGGACTTTGACACCGTGAACATCATTTCTGTCACCGGTTCCCCGAGCTACACTGCTAACAATTTGGAGCAGAACACCACCTACACAGTCTATGTGCGCGCCAACTGCGGCAACGAACAGAGTATGTGGATGAACACCTCGTTCATGACCTCTCAAATTCCTGCTGAACTTCCTTATTATTGCAGCTTCGAGGACGCTACCGAAGCAGGTTTGATTGGCATTGTCAACGGAACGCAACCCAACCAGTGGGTAATTGGAACGGCCACCAGCAACGGCGGTTCCCACGCTCTTTACATCTCTAACAACAACGGCACGAGCAATGAATACACCGTTGGTTCTGCCAGCGCGGTTTGGGCTTACAGAGACATCGAGTTCCCTGCCAGCGCAAACGGCTACGTATTCAGCTTCGACTGGCGCTGTTATGGTGAAAGCGGCTACGATTATCTGAGAGTATTCATTGGCGATCCCACCCCTGTGGTTGCCGGAAACTACAACCAACCCGCCGGTTCCACCATTATGACACCCAACGTCAACTCCTCTTATCCCACCTACTTCAACCTCTCCTCCAGCTATCAAACCTTCAGCACTTTGTTGCCTGGTTTCAGCGAAACCACGGTGAAACGTATCTACTTCTCTTGGCGTAACGACCCTTCAGCGGGCACCATGCCACCAGCTGCAATCGACAACATCAGCATCGATCAGTTGTTCTGCGATGCTCCTACCGCTCTGACTGTCAGCAACATCACCAGTACCTCTGCTGAAATCAGCTGGACATCCGACGCTTCTTCTTCCGTTCTCAGCTACATGGCCGATGGCGATCCTGATTGGACTGTTGTGGATCCCGCCACCTCTCCTTACACCCTGACCAACCTCACCGCCACTACCACTTACTTGGTGCGTTTGGCTAACAACTGCGATGACGGAACGAATGTCAGCCCTGCCGTTTCCACCACTTTCTCCACTTCAATGGAAGCTGTCGCCCTGCCATACAGCACCGACTTCGATGCGGCAAGCGGTTCTGATGTAGCTTGGATTCGCAACAACGGTTCATGCAGCAACTACTGGGTTTTCGGCCAAAACAACAACGAGGCAGCGTTGTTCGTCACCACGGATGGCAACACTTCTGGTTACAACACCTCTTCCGCCTCTACTGTCTCTGCTGAGAAACTCTTCACCGTGGGCACAGACGCTGAATTCAGCATCAGCTTTGATGTGCTGTCCGGTGGTGAGAGTTCTTGGGACTACCTGAAGGTCTTCTTTGCGCCCAGCGATGTATCATTCCCCGCTTCCACTACATCACCCGACTATGCTGCTTACAGTTACTCTCAAAATGCAGTGGACTTCTCCAACTACTTGTCAAGCACAGGCTACACTTCCTATCCTTACAAGTTGAACCTGACGCAAGACAACGTGTTGCATGTGGAGGTTATCATGCCTAACCCCAACACCACTCCTGATGCCACCTCTGCCGCCAAACTCGTGTTCGTTTGGAAAAACGACGCTTCCAGCGGCACTCAACCTGGCGCTGTCATCTACAATGTATCCATCGCACCGCTCACCTGCCCCAAACCGACTGGCTTGACTGTTTCCAACGTGACCGTAAACTCTGCCGACCTGGCTTGGACTGCCGGCAGCTCTGAAACACAATGGAATGTGGAATACAAAGAGGTTGGTGCCACCACTTGGATTTCCAACACCACCTCTACCCCGAGCTATCAACTCACGGGCTTAAGCTCCATCACCACCTACGATGTGCGCGTGCAAGCTCTTTGCAGTGCAGACGACTCTTCCTCATACGCTACTACCACCTTTGCCACCAATGGTTGCGACGCCGCTGACATGTGCGAATACACCTTCATACTTGGCGACAGTTACGGCGACGGATGGAACGGCGCTTACCTGACCGTGGAGCAAAACAGCTCTGTTATTGCCACTTTACAGGCTGTTAACCACAATTCGAGCAGCACCCAAACATACGACACCGTGACTGTCAACCTCTGCGACAACATCAGCACTTCCCTTGTATGGCATTCGGGTTCGTTTGATGATGAAGCAAGTATCATTGTGCTTGATCCTAACGACAACGTGATCTTCTCTAAAGACAGCATGGATACTTACACTACCTTCACCTTCACCACCAACTGTAGCGGCACTCCTGGACCTGTGATCACCGATCCTACTGTGGCCACCAACGCTGCAACGGCTATCGGACAATACACCGCTACGTTGAACGCTACTGTCACGAATCCCGACAACGTGACCATCACGGCCAAGGGCTTCGAATGGAAGACCACCACTGGCGGCACCTTCACGCAGATTGCAGGCACCGGCACGGGCAACACCTTCACGGCTAACCTCAACGGTCTCACCGCCAACACGGGTTACACCTACAAGGCGTTCATCACCTTCAACGGCACCACCGTCTATGGTTCTGAGATGACCTTCACCACGTTGCCTGAAGACACTCCGGAGCCTTGCGATGTCCCGACCGGTCTCACCACGGGTACTATCACCCACGAGAGCATCGCCATCAGCTGGGATGCCAACCCGAACGTGAGCAGCTGGAACATCCAATACCGTCCTGTCGGCGGCACACTTAGCTCTGCCACTTCCACTACGAACAGCTATACCATCCACGGTCTGGCGTCAGAAACCCAGTACCAAATCCAGGTGCAGGCTGTCTGTAGCGATGGTCAAACCAGCGACTGGTCACCGGCTGTGACCGCCACCACCCTCACCGGTATCAACGAGCACCTGATGAACAGCATCAGCCTCTACCCGAATCCTGCGAAGGACGTCGTCAATGTACAATGTACAATGAATGATGTACAGGTTAAGGCCATCGAGGTGTTCGATATGTACGGCAAGTTGTTGCAGACCGTCTCCATGACTCCCGAAACGACCACCATCAACGTTTCCGGTTTGGCAAGCGGCATGTACTTCGTGCGCGTGACAACGGAGGAAGGTGCGGTCACCAAATCTTTCGTGAAAAAATAATTCTAATTGATAATTGATAATTAACGGGGAGCTCGGAAGGGTTCCCCTTTTTCGTTTTCAGGCAATAGGCAATAGGTAACAGGCAATCGTTTTGGCGATGTCCGCAACTTTTCCCTATTGCCTATTCACTATTCACTATTCACTATTCACTTTTGCCTATTAACCATCCACAAAAAAAACCACATTATCTCGAAAAAAAGTGTACTTTTGCAACACGTTATGAACAATTCATTTTTAACAAGCAACAATAACCCTACTATGAGAAAATTTTTCATTTTCAGCATGTTATGTTTACTGACATGCTTTAGTTTCACAACGAAGGTACAAGCGCAGGATGATTGTGCTATCACTACGCTGCCCTTTACGGAAGGCTTCGAAACCGGCTCCCTCAGTTCCTGCTATTACAGGAACATGTTGGCGGTGATGCCTAACGGAAACCTCTACCCGCAAGTCACGAGCGGCGGTATGTACGCCCCATCGCATTCTGGTGACTACCACCTGATGTCTTACAACTATATGTACAGCGACACCGCCGCGCAGGTGCCCTGCCTCATCTTCCCCGAATTGTCCGCGAGCTTCAACATGAGCGACATGGTTCTGGACTTTTGGGGATGGGTCAACTCCACAGCTGGCTATTTCGTGGTCGGTGTGATGGACGATCCTGAGGACATGTCCACCTTCACCCCCGTGCAGACCATCATCCCGACGAACACCAACAGCACGTACGAGCATTACACGGCCTACTTCTCCAATTACACTGGAACGGGCCAACATATCGCCCTCAAGCTGGCCGTCACAGCATACTGTATGATCCGCGTTGACGACATCTCGCTCAGCCAGGCGGCAGGATGTCCACCTGTGCAATACCCGACTGTGGCCAACATCATGGGCACTGATATCACCATCAGTTGGCAGCCCAACTCCGTGGGCACCGCCAGTGCATACAACATCACGCTGATAGATCTGACCAACGATTCTGAGGTGCTGTCCACCATCACCGCAGACACCTTCTTCACTTTCACGAATCTGGATTTCTCCACAGACTACCGTGCCTTCATCACCGTCACCTGCTCCGACAACCAGGTGAGCCCTGCCGACTCAGTGGATTTCTCCACCAGCGCCCCTACCGCCACATTCCCCTATTTCGAAAACTTTGAGGGCGATGCCATCGTTGCACTGGAACCTTACACCTTCTCCGGCACTGGTCCCAACCAGTGGGTCTATGGTGCCGCCGCCGGTCTGCCCGCCGCTGACGGCCCCACCGGCACCGGCCACTCCATCTACATCTCCCCTGACAGCGGTGCCACAAACGTCTATACTAACACCATTTCCGACGCTTACGCCGTCTTCAACGTCATCTTCCCTCAAGAAGAACTGGAATATCACATCTCCTTCGATTACAGAGTGGAAGGTGAAGCCAGCGATTATATGGAATTCGACTATCTGAAGGTATATATGCTGAATGCCGGCACTGATATCCCCACCAGCGGGGAGCCCAGCGGCGTCGCCCTGCTGCACAATCTAGGAGAGGTCGCCAATGTACCTAACTGGACCCATTTCGACATGATCCTGAACAACGTGGCCGGCACTTCCAAGCAGATTGTCTTCTATTGGTACAACAACGGCTGGAACTTGTATGGTGACAACCATCTGGCCGCCGCCGTCGATAACATCACGGTGAACGGTGTCGCCTGCGCCCAACCTAACGGTTTGGCCGCCACCAACATCACCACCGACGAAGCGACCCTGACCTGGAACGAGGCCGGCAGTGCCACCTCTTGGAACGTGTACTACAAGGCTCAAAGCAGCACCGATCCTTATACCGAGGTCTCCGTCAGCGGCGAACCCACCGTGGACATCTACAATCTGACCGCCAACACGCAATACGAGTTCTACGTCGTGTCCGACTGCGGTTCTGAACTTTCCAATCCGTCCGTCAGCGCCAGTTTCCGCACGGACTGCGGCCCTATTTCCCAACTTCCTTATTCCGAAGGCTTTGAGAGCGGTCTCTATGCCACCCCTCAGGACACCTACATCGCTTGTTGGGACCGTCTTACCTCCGATAGCAGCCACTACGCATACATCGGCAACGCTTCTTGGAACGCCCACAGCGGCGACCACTTCCTGGATTTCCACTACACGCCTAACTGCCACGTTATCGCGGTAATGCCGGAGCTGGGCCAGAGCCTCAACGCCAGCGACCTGCTGATCTCCTTCTATGCCTGCCACACCAACTATGGCTATGCCACGCTCGGCACGCTGGAAGTCGGCGTGATGACCGACAAGACCAACGATTCCACCTTTGTGGTGATTGACACCATCGACATCGCCGCCCTCTCCGGCTACACCTACGAGGCCCAGATGGTCTCCTTTGTCAACTACACCGGCAACGGCAAGTTCATCGCTTTCCGCGCCTCTAATTCGTCAGATTGTGGTTATTACATTGACGACATCATTTTGGAAGAACGTCCTGATTGCATGTACCCCAACTCATTCATTGCCGAAAGCGTTGGCACGGACAGCGCAACTTTGAGTTGGGTGGAATTGGGTCAAGCCACCACTTGGAACATCCAATACGGTTTGTCTGGATTCACTCTTAATAGCGATTCCGCCACCGCTTTGGTCGTAAATTCCAATCCTTACACTGTGACGGATCTGACCAACCTGACGGCATACGATTTTTACTTACAATCGGACTGTGGTGAATCTCAAAGCGAATGGATTGGTCCATTGAATGTGGTGACAGGTGTGTTCAACATCGGGACACTGGGTAGCGATTCTATGACCACTTGTGGAGCCATTATATGCGACAACGGCGGCTTTAACGGCGATTACAGCACCTATTGCGACTACATGCTGACGATTTATCCCGCCACCGCGGGCAACGGTGTGCAAATCACTGGTATCTGTGACCTGAGTATGGGTTCTTACGGTTACGGCGAATCCCACCTCTACTTCCACGACGGTATCGGCACCGGCACCCCCATCATTGCCGACATCACCGGTGTTAACAACAACATTGCTGTGGCCGCCTCCGGTCCCATCACCCTTCACTTCACCTCCAGTTACAACACAGGGGCCGGCTTCATTCTGAATGTCGCCTGCTCCAGCTGTACACCGCCTTCCAACGTCACTGCCGCCGACATCCAGAACAACCAGATCTCCCTCTCGTGGAGCGGCAACACCGACCAGTATGCCGTGTATATGACGGGGACCGAGAGCGGCTACTACACCACCACAGACACCACGATCACCATCACCGGGCTGACCAGCGACGCCGGATACACCTTCCAGGTGGGATCCCTCTGCGGTGCGGATTCCTCGCTGCTCTCCCCTGCCCTCTCCCTCACCACCACCTGCGATCCTGTCACCATCACCGTGGCGACTCCCTGGACGGAAGATTTCGAGAACTATGTCGGCAGCGGCAACACGCCTTTCGTGTGTTGGGCAAGACCTGTGGTGGATGCCACCTACGGCTCACCGTTCGTCTATTGCGGATGGGCACCCTCCTGCCACTCCGGCGTCAACTCCACCGAATTGAAGGGTTCCAACGCCATGTTGGTATTGCCGGTGTTCACCAACGACGTGCACGAACTGCGCCTCAACTTCTGGGCCACCTCCACAAATCCCAGTTCCGGTACCCTTGAAGTAGGTGTGATGACTAACTTCAACGATCCCACCACCTTCGAGCTCGTGAGCACCTGCGGCTTGCCCGGTCCGCGCGGAACCGACAGCACAGGCAACGGCAATGAGATGGGACCGTTCGACTTTTCCAACGTGACCGCCACCAACGGCCGCATCGCCCTCCGCTACAGCAACAGCAGCTCTTGGGAGTCGTGGAATCTGGACGACTTCGTGGTGGAGATCATCCCCACGGGCTGCAACATGCCCACCGGCCTCACCGTGACCAACATCACGCAAACCTCCGCAACAGCTACCTGGACCGCCGGCGGCGACGAAACCGCCTGGAAACTGCAATACAGACAAGCCGGCACCAACGACTGGGGCAGCGAAATCAGCGTCACCACGCCTTCGTATGACATCACCGGCCTGACGGCCGAGACCGTCTATCAGGTGCGTGTGAAGTCCGACTGCGGCGACGGTGCCGAGAGCGGCTGGACCAATGCTTACGACTTCTTCACCTCCCCGCTGCCCGTTATCCAACCGACCGTTGCGACCTACGCCGCCACTGACATCACGCAAACCGCAGGCACGATGAACGGCGCCATCACCGACGTGGGCAACCAGACCATCGTCCTGAAAGGCTTCGAATGGAAGCTTGCCAGCGACAACGACTTCTCGCCTGTAGTGACGTTAATGGGCAACACTCTGACCTACACTCTCACCGGACTGAGCCCCAACACCTGTGTCAACTACCGCGCCTACGCCACCACTCCGAGCGGAACCGTCTATGGCGAAACGATGACCTTCTGCACGCTGCCCGACGACACTCCGGAGCCGTGCGATGTGCCCACAGGATTACACGTAATTACGTTGGACAACGGTGAACACACCAACCAAATTGTCTGGGACGAAAATGACAACGTGTCACAATGGAATGTCCAATACAAAACTGAGAGCACTGACTGGACTACGGAAACAGTAAATGTGAACCACTATCAAATCGAAAATGTCATATACAATGTAACTTATCAGATTCGCGTCCAAGCAATTTGTGATAATGGCATGACCAGCGATTGGACTTCACCTGTGAACATGATTATACTATGCGGTATCGACAACTATCTGCTGAACAGCATCAGCCTCTATCCGAACCCCGCCAACGACGTGGTCAATGTACAATGTACAATGAACAATGTACAGGTTAAGGCCATTGAGGTGTTCGATATTTACGGCAAGTTGTTGCAGACCGTCTCCATGACTCCCGAAACGACCACCATCAACGTCTCCAACCTCGCCGCAGGCATGTATTTCGTGCGTGTGACGACGGAACAGGGTGCTGTGACGAAATCGTTCGTAAAAAAATAGTTTAGTAGTTTGGTAGCTTAGTAGCTTAGTAGCTTAACAGTTTACAAGGTTAAACTACTAAACTTGTAAGCTCCTAAACTAAAAGAACGGGTATTGACAATGTCGGTACCCGTTTTTTCATCTTTTCATCTTTTCGTCTTTTCATCCTCTCCTCTTTTCATCGAAAAAAATCGTATCTTCGCAGCTTGAAAAACCAAACCTATGGCAGAAGAATTTGAAGATGATGAATTGAACGAGGAAATGGACGCCTCAAGTGGCGATATAATTGTCCCTCAGGAAGATACAGACTTATCCACCCAAGACGAATCGGGTTTGCACAAGGTGATTTTCGCACAATCGATGTACCGCGAATGGTACTTGGACTACGCCTCCTACGTCATTCTCGACCGCGCCTTCCCTGATGTTTATGACGGCCTGAAGCCCGTGCAACGCCGTATTCTCCATTCCATGGACGAGCTGGAGGACGGTCGTTTCAACAAGGTGGCCAACATCGTGGGTAACACGATGAAGTACCACCCGCACGGCGATCAATCCATTGGGGCCGCACTCGTTCAGATGGGGCAGAAACACCTGCTTATCGACACGCAAGGAAACTGGGGCAACATCCTTACCGGCGACGATGCTGCCGCGCCGCGTTACATAGAGGCACGCCTCACTCCTTTTGCCAAGGAGGTGGTTTTCAACCACAAGACCACGGAATGGCAGGTTTCCTACGATGGCCGAAACCGCGAACCCATCGCGCTTCCCGTCAAGTTTCCTCTACTGCTTGCTCAAGGCGTGAAAGGTATCGGCGTGGGTATGTCCACCCTGATTCTGCCCCACAACTTCAATGAACTTATCGACGCTTCCGTGCACATCCTGCGCGGTGAGGATTTCGAAATTTACCCCGACTTCCCGACGGGCGGCGCCATTGATGTAAGCAAATACAACGACGGTGCCCAGGGCGGTAAAATCCGAAACCGCGCTAAAATCAGCATTGTTGACAACAAAACATTGGTAATCAACGAGATACCTTACGGCACCACCACTGAAGACCTTATCTCCGAATCCACCAATTCCATCACCAAGGCCATTGACAATGGGAAGCTGAAAATTAAAAAGATAGACGACAACACAGCTGCGCAGGCCGAAATCTACCTCCATCTGCTACCTGGCGTCTCCCCCGACCAGACCATTGACGCACTATACGCCTTCACCGACTGCGAAATCACCTATTCCACTAACGCTTGCGTGATATGGAACGGGAAACCCGTCTTCACTAACGTCAAGGACATTCTCCGCATCAATACTGAAAACACTCTCAACTTGCTGCGCAAAGAGCTGGAAATCGAGCTTGACGAACTTCGGCAGCAATGGCATAAGATTTCGTTGGAGAAAATCTTCTTCGAAAAACGTATCTATAAGGAATTGGAAAAAGATGCCGACTCTTGGGACGTGCAGATCGACCGCATCGAGCGTGCCTTCGACCCCTATCGCAAACTTTTCCGTCAAGAAATCACCCGCGATGACATCCTCGCACTTTGCGAGAAGCCCGTGCGCAAAATCTCCAAATTCGACATCAAGGCCGCCATGGACAAGATTGCCGAAATCGAAGTTAATATGGACGAAGTGCAAAACCACCTCGACCATCTCGTAGATTTCGCCATCAACTACTTCATACAATTAAAGAAGAAGTACGGTGCTGAATACAAACGCCTTACCGAGATCAAGAATTTCGACAACATCAACGCCGCAACGGTGGCTGTAGCTAACCAGAAACTCTACGTCAACAAGAAGGAAGGCTTCATCGGCACCAATCTGAAAAAAGACGAAGAGGTCGAATTCGCATGTCTCTGCTCCGATCTGGACGACATCATCGTCTTCCTTGAGAACGGAGAATGTTCCATCAGCAAGGTGTCCGACAAGCACTTCGTGGGCAAGCACATCATCCATGCGGAAGTGTTCCGCCGCGGCGACGATCGCCAAATCTACAACATGATATACTCCGCTGGCGTGAACGGTCCCGTATATGCGAAACGGTTCAACGTGGGCGGTGTCACCCGCGACAAGAAATACGACTTGGTGAAGGGCAACTCCAATGCCAAGGTGCTCTACTTCACCTCCAATCCGAACGGCGAGGCTGAAGTGGTGCGCGTGAAGCTCAAGCCGAAACCCAAGCTCAAAAAACGCGAGTTCGACTTCGATTTCGGCACATTAGCCGTGAAAAACCGCGCCGCATTAGGCAATATCGTCACACGCTACCCCGTAGCCAACATCACCTTGGCGCAGAAGGGCATCTCCACGCTCAGTGCCATCGATGTCTATTTCGAATCGGCCGTGATGCGACTCAACAATGACGGCCGTGGCGAACTGATTGGATCCTTCCACGAGGACGAAAAAATCATAACCGTATATAAATCAGGAAACTACCGTATCACTGGTTATGAAACCTCCATCCATTTTGAAGATGATTTGGACATCATCCGCAAGTGGAAACCCTCCATGATCATCACCGCCGTCTATCTCCTCAAAAAGGAGAAAAAATACTTCATCAAGCGGTTCCAACCGGATGTCTTGATGAAAAAGGTTGATTTCTACCCCACCGACGGCACCGCAAAGCTCGTGGCTTACTCTATCGATTATCTGCCGCAAATCAACGTGACCTACCGCGAAAAGAAGGCCGAAACCGACACTATAACGACCATTCCTTGCGCTGAATACGTCGATCTCTCCACCGCCCGTGCAAAAGGTAAGCGTCTCAGTTTCAACGACATCCAGTCTGTGAAGTTCATTGACCCGCTACCGTATGACGAACCAGATGAAGAGCCCGAACCCGAATTGCCCGACGATGTGGAACCTGTCACCTCCGTTGATGAAGAGATCGCCAAAGACATCTTCGACACCATCTCCGCCGACAAAACCGACATGCCGACCGACAATGACGGTGGAGGATTGCAATTGGGCCTGTTCGATGAGGAATAATAATATAAATATCTTCCATAAGCAGCCTCGGAGAGGCAAGACGCACAAAGCGGAATCAACCCCACACTGCGCTCCTACGTCGATTGTGTGGGGTGTAGCACACATCATCCTCTTTCTCGCATTCCTCCTCGCCTCCTGCCGCGATCGCATAGACCCTCCTACCCCTTTGGACATCCAAATCCCCAAGGGTTTTCCCACATTGCTGAACATCCCATCCGACAATCCTATGACAGTTGAAGGTGTGGAACTCGGTCGTCTGCTTTTCCACGATCCGCATCTTTGCGGCTACACGGGCAGCCATCCTGACTCGTTAATGTCGTGCACCACCTGTCACCGTCCGGAGCACAATTACGACCTCGGTCCAGACCACCCACGTTTCCCGGATGGAAAAGCACGAGGCCGCACCACAGGCAAGGCGACCATCCACAACGTCATGCCGTTGGTCAACCTCGTCTTTAACCACGAGGGATATCTCTGGAACGGACTGATTTCCAGCGACTATAGCAATCCGGAGATGCGAACCATCGAAGACATCGTGCGCATGGCCATTATCGCCGACGACGAGATGTGCGGAACGGAAGCGAGTGCTGTGGCCGCCATCAGATCCGACAGCAAATATCCACCGCTCTTCAAAAAGGCCTTCGGTACCGAAGAAATCACGATGGAGCGCATCCAGAAAGCGATTGCTCAGTATGTGCGCTCTTTGGTCAGCGGCAACAGCAAGTTCGACCGTTACCTTCAAGGCAAAGAGCAACTCACCCCTCAGGAGTTGCACGGCTACGTCCTTTTCACTACCGAAGAGGGAGCCGACTGCTTCCATTGTCACGGAAGCAGTGGCACGCCTTTATTCACCACAAACCTGTTCTACAACAACGGGTTAGATGTACAGCCTACGGACGCGCACGACCGTGCGAGCGTCACAGGCGACCCGCGCGACTGCGGTGCCTATCGTGCACCCTCGCTGCGCAATGTCACCCATTCCGCACCCTACATGCACGACGGCCGCTTCCAAACCTTAGACGAAGTGCTTGAGTTCTACAACTCGGAAGTACAAAATTCCCCGTATATCAGCCCTTTAATGCATCATGTGAACGATGGCGGGGTACGCCTCACTCCCAATGACATCGCTGACCTGAAAGCGTTTTTAGAAACTTTGACGGATGAGGATTTTCTCCGCAAATAAGTTACGAAATGATTATAGTTCCGGAATCCCCCTACGCGGAATTTGGAGGCAGCACCCCTTTCCCCCGCACAATCTTCTCGCCAATGGAGCACTTCAAACAGCGCTTCTGTGTGCAGAATTGCCCCATCAGCTCTATCTGAGCTTGCGAATCGTAAGCACTCCGACACGGAAACGCAC
Source organism: uncultured Bacteroidales bacterium (assembly GCA_946409645.1). Lineage (GTDB taxonomy): Bacteria > Bacteroidota > Bacteroidia > Bacteroidales > WCHB1-69 > F23-D06. The sequence continues at coordinate 24,613 of CAMJXE010000010.1, read as the reverse complement.
TGTCAATGAACAATCTCGTAACCTTGTTGACCTCGTAAGGCACGCGCTCCAACAGACCAAGTGCGTTCTCCTGCATGTTTTCATCCCCGGTAAACCGCGCATACGCAAATCGCACTGGCACGACCACATTGATAATCAAAGATTCAACAACCAATTCCCCAATTCCAGAAGGATGCTTCGGGCTCTCTTTTCCAAACATGTAATGGGTTTGCCAGTATTCATCTGGAGCTAATGACAACCAACTTTGCAAACTTGACACACTTGCTTTCAACACATTGTCTGAAAGAGCATTACCCGTTTCAAAGAGTAGCTGTGCGAACTGAGCAAGCCGCAACGGAGGGAAATTCTGAGGACGCAATCGTAGCCAGTTCCACTGATGCGCCTTTATAGGTGTCAACTGATACTTATAACGCAAATAGTCGTACTCATAGCGCAACCGATCTGCATACTCGTCTTCATCATCCATATCCAACAGTCCAGATTGCCCGAAAACAAGAGCATAAACCTGCAATCGCGAGGCAAGATGCGAGCGTAAAATCCGATACGGCAGACTCTGCGCCAACAGCTCAAACGCAGTGCCATTCTTCTTGCAACCGAAAGCAACCGCCATCGTCCTATATATCAGTTCATTCCAATCCGACTGACAGCTCAACAGGGTGTTCTGAATCCCGCCCTGACGGCGCAACATCCTTTCAATCAGCATTTTCGACAACTGATTATGCACGATGAGAGAATCCACATTCGACGATTGAGATCGGCAAAGTAATAAATCGGGAACTTTCATCAAAGACTCGTAACGAGAGAACATCTCCTCCTGTATCCTATCTTTTAGCTCTAACGTCGGGACAAATTCATTCTGACACAGTTGAATCTCCATATCTTGTTCATAAACCACATGCAACACAACCGACTTGTATTTGTCGTCCTCATGATGTCGATGTCGCAGCCAATCTGAGCTACGGCAATGGATTTCCACGCTGCCAATCCAGCGCACATCGTCTATCGTAACCACCGCCTGCAAAAAGTCAGGGCCAGCGTCGTGGTTATGATACCCAGGGAACACCACATTCAAACGTTGCCCCCGAGTGGTCCTTAAATTTCTAAAATCATAGTGGCGATGCTGCCACACATAGTGCAAAAAAAGCTCCTTCATGGTTCCAAATATTCGTTGTTGTTTTCATCATTCTTTTCTCTTGCAAATATACAATACGAAAAAGGGTTTGTCAAGATTTTTGTGTTATTTTTATATTCTTGAGAATCAGAAATATACAAAAATATTTTAACAATTAGACCTCGAATAGTAAATTTTAAAACCAAAATTCCGCAAAAAAACATCCTATTGGGCGCAAAACACAGCGGTTAACAACAGAATTAATTATATCTTTGCACAGTATTATTATATCATTCACAAAATCAAGAAACAATAGTGAAAACAGAAAAGCAAATACAGGGCATGGCCGGCGAAGAAATGGCTGTAAACCTCTTATATCAAAAAGGTTACAGAATACTTGAGCGCAATTGGCGCTGTGGTCATTTAGAGGTCGATATCATCGCGGAAAACGACGACTATTTGGTCATTGTGGAAGTGAAAACGCGAAAAACAGCGGTTTTTGGAGCCCCTGAAGTGTTCGTGGACTTTCAAAAGCAACGCCACCTCATTCGGGCGGCGATGAATTATTCAAGGTTCAAGAAAATCAACAAGGAGGTGCGTTTCGACATCATCTCCATTATCAACAGTCCTGATTTACAGGAGATAACACATATAGAGAACGCATTCAAACCCAGGTGGTAAAAAAAAGGAAAACCCGTAAGCCGGGTTCTGTTCTATGTTGTCATTTATCTCGGACCTGCGTCGCCACAGGCCTCTATCAACCTACCCTCCGGGTCGGACGAGCAGCCCTCAAGCCCCGGTTTATTTGGTCTTTCAACCCATAAGGTTTACCTCCGCCGGCATCACTGACGGTGGCGTGAGCTCTTACCTCACGTTTTCACCCTTACCCGATGAACGGGCGGTATCTTTTCTGTGGCACTGTCTGTCACGCTTGCGCGCGCCTTCCCGTTAGGAAGTATGGTGCTCTGTGTTGCCCGGACTTTCCTCAGCCTCGCGGCCGCGACAACTCGGTTTTCCTTTTTAAGAGACTTGAGACTTAAGACTTGAGACTTAGGACTTGGGACTTAGGATCTTGATCCACGTCTTAAGTCTCAAGTCATACGTCTAATAATTCAACATCACTGGCATAATCAGCATCAGAACATCCTCATTTTCATCATGTTGTACCGTCGGTGCAATAAGAGCTGCACGTTGAGGCTTCGAAAAAGACATCTGTATGGTGTCAGCATCGATGTTCTCAATCATTTCTCGCAAGAAGCGGGAATTGAATCCTATCTCCATGGGTTCACCCTTGTACTCACACTGGATGTTCTCCGCTCCTTTGTAGGAGAAATCCATATCCTCTGCTGTAAGATTCAGACCAGTTTCTGTCAACGATAGGCGAACTTGGAAGGTCGATTGGCTTGAATAGTTGCCTAAACGACGTATGGATTTCAGGAACTCATCACGTCCTATGGTAAGTTCGTTTGGATTTTCTTTCGGTATAACCGACTCATAATTAGGATATTTACCTTCCTTCAAAGAGGAATAGAGTTCAAAGTTTCCAAAAGCGAAACGGATATGGTGTGTATTCTCAGAGTACTCGATATGAACAGCATCGGTATGGTTCGCCAAAATATTCTTCAAATGTGCGATGGGTTTTTTTGGCAGGATAAAGGAGGAAAACTCCTCTGTTTTCACCTCCGTATTGCGATAGCGGACCAGTTTGTGCGCATCTGTGGCCACAAACGTGATATCGTCAGCTGCTAACTCACAAAGCACGCCCATCATATTCGGACGCAACTCGTCGTTGCCCGTAGCGAAAATAGTTTTGCTGATTGCTCGCTGAAGCACGGACGCCCGAATATCGAAGCTCTTGGGTTCTGCAACCGGTTTAACCTTCGGATACTCGTCGCTCGGGAAGCAGGGAGCGCCATACTCGCCATTCGCTGAAGAGAATTTCAGGACGTTATTCTCACTGTCGATAGCGAAGACCAACGGCATATCCGGCATCAGCTTCAACGTCTCAAGCAAAATCTTGGCGGGCACAGCCACAGAACCTTCACCCTCCACATTGTCTAGTTCAATTACGGATGTCATCGTGGATTCGAGATCCGAAGCCGTGAGTTTCAACTGGTTACCTTCAATAGTCACTAAAAAATTGTCTAAGATGGGCATGGTGCTGTTCGTTCCCATCACGCCACTGATGGCACTTAAATTGCGATACAACAAGTCGCTTGATACGATGAATTTCATATTGTTACTTTTCTAAATTTTCAAACTGCAAAGATACAAAAAAATGGTTATCCACAGGCAGGAATTTTTGCTTCCATTGAGACGTTGCTCGAAACGTTCTTACAACTTAGGGGCTTTGTCGTGGCGCAGCTGGACCATCTCTTCCAATTCCTCAAACCAATCTTCGCCATACTTGTTGATCAGCGGTTCTTTCAGGAACCGATAGACGGGTAGCTTCAAGCGGTTACCGTTCTCCACAGCGGTCTTGCAAATCGACCAATGGTCATAATTCAACGCATCGTAATCCCCTACTCTGCTGATTCTTATAGGGTACAGATAGCACGATATGGGCTTTCGGAAGGGAATTTCGCCGAGGCGGTAGCACTTCTCTATCGCGCACTTTGCCACACCGTCTTCGAAGAAAGAAAACGCACAAGCATTGTTACTCTCCATCAAAGGCGTCTCAAAAGAATCATCTCCGTTGAAGACAAAGGTGCCGCCGTTTTCTACCACGGCGACACCTTCTTCGGTCATATATTTTTGGTAATCAGGATAATACTCCTCTAATTCGGCCACTTCGTCGGGGGCAATTGGCGCACCTAAATCGCCATCCACACAACATTCGCCCTTACACTGCGCCAAATCGCAGCAGAAACATTTGTCGATAAGTTCTTCCGAAACGAGGACATTTCCTACTATGAGCATTGTATCCAACTGTTAGCCAAGACGTTTGAACTGACAGGTAAAGTGGCGCATCAGCTCGGCTTCCCATGTGATTTCCAGACCTCGGGTGATGGTTTCACGACGGTCATAGACATTCTTAAGAGCTGCGGCAATCACGTCCATGTGGTTGTTTGTATAAACGCGGCGCGGGATGCACAAGCGCACGAAGTCATTGCCTCCGAAACGGTTCTCGCGGGTCACAGGATCGCGGTCAGCAAGAACGTAACCGATTTCGCAAGCGCGGATACCAGCCTCAAGATAGAGCTCGCAGGTCAAGGTCTGAGCCGGAAACTCCTCTTTCGGGATTTGCGTCAAAACCTTGTCGGCATCCACAAAAATAGCGTGCCCACCTGCAGGACGTTGATAAGGAATGCCATATTCATCGAGCTTAGCAGCAAGATAGTGAACCTGTTTGATGCGTGTCTCAACCATTTCGAACTCAATGTTTTCTTTCAAACCAACGGCCAAAGCGTCCATATCACGGCCATTCATACCACCATAGGTCAGGAAGCCCTCGAACGGGATGCAGAATAGTTTCGCACCCTCGTACCAATCTTGCTTGTTTGTGGCAATGAAACCACCCATATTGACCAAACCGTCCTTCTTGGCGCTCATGGTCATGCTGTCAGCATAGCTGAACATCTCCTTACAAATCTCGCGCAAACTCTTGTTTTCGTAGCCTTTTTCGCGGGTCTTGATGAAGTAAGCATTTTCGATGAAACGGGCGCTATCGACATTGACGGGCACGCCATATTTGTGGCAGAGTTCGCAGGTTTCGCGAATATTCTGCATACTAACTGGCTGACCACCAACGGTATTATTGGTAACTGTGAGCACCATGAACGGCACATTGCCCTTGTTCTCTTGCAACACCTTCTCCAGTTTCTCCAAGCTGACATTCCCTTTAAACGGCACCTCTAATTGGGTGTCATACGCCTCGGGAACCGTCACATCTATGGCAAATGCTTTACGGCTTTCAATATGTCCTTTCGTAGTGTCGAAATGAGCATTGCCTGGAATAACGTTACCTGGTTTCACAAGATAACTGAACAGCACATTCTCAGCCGCACGACCTTGGTGGGTAGGAATAACAAACTCAAAACCAGTGAGTTCTGTAATCGTATCCTTCATGTGGTAAAATGAACGAGCACCACCGTAGCTCTCATCTCCCATCATCATCGCACTCCACTGACGGTCACTCATGGCACCTGTACCAGAATCAGTCAGGAGGTCGATATAGACATAATCGCTCTTCAGCATGAAAATGTTGTTGTGGGCTTCAAGGAGCCACTTTTCTCTTTCTTCTCTTGTGGATTTCTTAATGGGTTCAACCATTTTGATTTTCCACGCTTCTGCAAATGGTAATTCCATAATATCTAACAATTTGATTAATATTTAATATTATTTATTTTATTTACCTCTATTTTTTACCTCATCGTTGGCTGTTCGTATTGGCTTAGAGCTACTATCGAAGGGCTAATAGGTCTCCGTTTTCGCCAGCGTGCCATCCTCGTTATAGAAACGCCATTCACCAACCTGTGTTCCTTCCTCGTAAACACCTGTGTATCTAACATTTCCGTTAGAATAATAGACAGTATATCGACCTTGTTCCTTGCCATTCACATAAAAACCTTTGGTCTGTACAGTACCATCTGGATAATAGGCGTACCAAAGTCCCTCACGCGTTTCACCATTGCGGTTACCATCAATATATTTCTGGTGATTTTCATAATAGTGGGTTTCGTGCGCAACCTCGGTTGTGGGATTTCCAAGGCTATCTAAAACATAGTAAACCACCACTTTAGGAGATTCGTCCTCATATTGTTTCAACTCGACGCGCCCATACAATGAATCGACAAATTCAATCGGGGGAAAGACGTGCAAACTGTCCATGAAGGCCTGTTCTTCGTCCACCATTTTCTGTTTCAGATGGTTATTTGACCACGCCATAAATGCCAAAGCAGCTGCTAAAGCGCCGAAAGCTAAGCAAAGGAGCACGACATGTACCGTTCCAAACGGTTTCTGTGCAGTTTTCTTCTCTTCAGCCATGACTTCGGATTATTTTCTCTTCTTTTTGAAAGACTTGTTCAACTCCTCCAACACCTCTTGGGTAATGTCGTGTGCAGGATCTGCATAAAGTAACTGACCACCAGACTGATATGTAAAGATATACGAGGCATTATAGTTCTGATTCACGCGTTTTGCAGCGGAATTCAGGGAATCAGCCATCTGTTCCAGGGCGGCAGCATAACGCGATTGGAAATCCTCCATGAAATTGCTGTAGTCAGCCTGCAAACGGGCACTTTCTTCCTGCAACGACTGCTGGGCGTATTGCGCTTGCTGTGGTGTCAGCGAACCTGAGCTGTAATTCTTCTCAAAATTGGCAGCTTTGTTTTCCAACGCTTTCTGACGGTTTTTGAAAACCAGCTCCTGCTTCTGTTGCTCAGCTTCCAGCGTGTCTTTCAGGATTTTAACCATTTCATAATGCTCATTCACAGAATCGATGTTGATGAAAACAACTTCACCAGTGCCCACTTCGACAGGTTTCTGCACGACCTGGGGTTTCTTGTTACCACCGGTGAAATGCAAAATGAATAGCGTAACCACCGCCGCAGCCAACAAGCCATCTACAATCCAATGCGCCAAATTACATTTTTTCTCGCAGAAGGGTTTCATTTCCTCTTTCTCTGGTAAATCCATTGGTTTATTCTCTACAACAAACCCTTTCTCATCTACCAAGGTTGCATTATTTTCAACAACCTCATTTTTCATTACTTCGTTCTTCTCTTCCAAAATTTCTTCCATATAATTAATGTATATTGTTTCACTTTTATTATTCATTCCAGGGATTTCCACGCTCACCTGGGCTAATATGTATCAGACTTACAGTACTTTGGGAATATGTTTTATAGTATTTCGGATACTACATCCCCCAATCACCAATCACCAATCACTAATTACCAACATCCGAAAGGTACTTGATTCGCATAATCCGGACTTCTTCCATCGTGTACTCGTCCTCGCCCAGCACGCGGAGGGCCTCCTCGGCGGAGTCTGTGTCTGCATTGGCGAAATAGTCGATAATATCCTCCTGGTGGTAGGGTTCAATCTCTTCGTCAATATAGTAGGAGATATCGATTTTCGAACCAGAAGCCACGATGTGTTCGATTTCGGTGAGCAGTTCGTCCATGTCCAAACCTTTGGCAATGGCAATGTCCTCGAAACTGATTTTATGGTCAATACCTTGAATGATAAAGAGTTTGTTCGCGGATTTCTTAGCAACGGTTTTCAGCACGAAATCTTGCGGGCGGTCGATTTCGTTCTCTTCCACATACTGTTTGATGAGTTCGATGAATCGGCGGCCGTATTTCTGTGCCTTGCCTGGCCCGACACCCACCACGCGAGTCATTTCCTCCATCGTAATCGGGTATTGGATGCACATATCCTCCAAAGAAGGATCCTGGAATATGATGAACGGCGGCAGGTTCTCCTCTTTGGAGATGGTCTTGCGCAGGTCTTTCAACAGGCTGAACAACACGGTGTCGAAAGCATCTTCCACATTACCGGCCACTGCATCCACAGCTTCATCATCATCCTCGTCCTCTTCGGTAACGGGCTTAATGGCCATAATAGGATAAGGATTAGTCATATATTTTTTACCCTTATCTGTAATTTTCAGCAAGCCATAATTCTCTATATCCTTGACAATCAAATCGTCAAATATTGAAACGCGCACCACGCTCGACCAAAATTTCGCATCGTAATCCATTCCTTCGCCAAATTGTTTCAGCTTTTCGTGGTGGAATTTTAAAATGGAAGTGGTTTTGTTTCCGCAAATAATATCGACAATCTGATCTTCTTTAAATTGCTGTTTCACTGCCAAAATCACCTCTAAAAGAAGTTGAATTTGCTCGGAAGCGTCCATTTTAGGCTTGGGGTGGTTGCAATTATCACAATTATGACAGTTTTCCTCGGTATAACTCTCACCAAAGTAGTGCAACAGATGCTTTCTGCGGCAGTTGGTGGATTCGGCGTATGAAGCAGTCTCAGCAAGTAGCTGTTTCACGATTTCCTGCTCAGAAACAGACTTTTTAGCAGAGAATTTTTCCAATTTGTTTAAGTCTTTCTGATCATAGAAAGCGATGCATAGGCCCTCGCCATCATCTCTACCTGCTCGTCCTGTTTCCTGATAGTAGCCTTCCAAGCTTTTCGGCATGTCGTAGTGTATCACGAAACGTACGTCAGGTTTGTCAATACCCATACCAAATGCGATGGTCGCCACAATAATGTCTGCTTTTTCCATCAGAAAGTCATCCTGGTTCTGCACCCTTGTTTTCGAATCCAGACCCGCGTGATATGGCAATGCGCGGATGCCGTTTTCCTGCAGCAGGACAGCCAACTCCTCCACTTTCTTACGACTCAAACAGTAAATGATACCGGATTTACCAGGGTGATTTTTAATAAACTTAACCACCTCTTTATCAATATCTTTCGTTTTTTCACGAATTTCATAATAGAGATTCGGGCGATTAAACGAAGAAATGAAGACTTCGGCCTTGTCCATGCCGAGGTTCTTTTGAATGTCACTCTGAACCTTGGGCGTAGCGGTTGCCGTAAGAGCAATCACCGGCACATCCTTGCCGATTTGTTGGATAATCTTACGAATATTGCGGTACTCAGGACGGAAATCGTGCCCCCACTCGGAGATACAATGCGCTTCATCAATGGCGTAGAATGAAATATCAACATCTTGGAAGAAGTTCACATTCTCCTCTTTGGTCAGCGATTCAGGTGCGACATACAACAGCTTCGTCTTCCCTGAAATGAGATCCTTCTTCACTTCTGCAATTTCTGCCTTGTTAAGTGAAGAATTCAGGAAATGCGCAATGCCGCGATCGGTGCCGAAGGTCCGAATGGCATCTACTTGATTCTTCATAAGTGCGATCAATGGGGAGATGACAATGGCCGTACCATCGCTCATCAAAGCCGGAAGCTGATAACACATGGACTTTCCTCCGCCTGTGGGCATTATCACAAAACAATCTTTCCCCTTCAATAAAGTCTTGATGATTTTCAGCTGATCACCCTTGAATGTGTCAAAACCGAAAACCGTCTTCAAAGTCTGATGAATGGCTTTATCCGTAATTCTCTTCATACCTTTATTTTATAGATATTAGACTATAAATCTGTATCTTACTCGAAAAAAAATTTAAGTACAAAGATATAAAATATTTGGAATAGTAGCACATAAAAAATATTTTCTTCTAATAATTTTATCAACATTCTGTCAACTAACGATTTAACAACCAAAACAGGGGGCTGTTAGCATTCAACATCCGACATATTGACAATTCAAAACGGATTTTGGCTAAAATAAAAAAAAACGGACATCCGAAGACATCCGTTTTATGGAAATTATGAAAAAGTTGTCTTGAATTAAAACTCCCAGAGATCGTGTTCGAAATTACGCAGTTTGTCAGTAATACGTTCTGATTCGATACGTTGGTCGCGGGAATTCGCGATATAATCCTGTATATCGCGGTCATATACGTTGGACTCCTTATAAATCAAACTGGAGAAATCACGTTTCCAGGTGATCAGGTCATCGAACGAGAGGCGGGCGGCATTGTTTTTGACATTGAAGACCTCTTGTTTAGCCAAAAAGGGACGAAGTTCGTTATAGTAAATAAAACCCACGCGTTTCTTCATCATATTGGCCTTGACATCCTCTTCATCTTGACCCTGTTCATCATCGAAAATATCAGTATTGGTGTTCGGACGTTCGTATTCGATAATAGGTGTAATCGCAAGGATTTGAACCCTAAAAGTGGAATACTGTTTGTCGAAATACCAAACTTCCTTCAAATTGTAGGAAATAATCTCCTTGGCTTCAAATTGCAGAATCTGCTCTTTTGTGCCGATTTCCTCACCAGTCTCCAAATCATAGTCTGCCGTGGTGTATGTCTGCGCCAAAATTCCCGGAAGTTCTTCGCGAGAATAGGGGAACGTGCACATTTCATCACTGTAGAGAGGAAGTACACCTTCCGTTCTCTCTATGTTATCGAAGTCAATGGCGTCGAAAATCGTCTGACCGAGGCTACGCCAAGTTCCGCGCACTTCTGTAGGGAAGTATAGCGGGTGATTGATCTTCTCTCGAAGATCGATGGTGCGCCAGATGGTCCAATAATACATTACATCTGCCTGGCGTACCGGCGGGTAAGCGATAGGATCGGCGAAGTCTCCGACATTCACCTGCTCCCACGGCATTTCTACCGGCTTGCGGACAGGTTGCTCCATCGTACTGCCGTCGAAATCATCCTCTTGCGCACAGGCAAAAGAGACGGCCAGTAACATCATTGCGATTAATTTCAACTTTTTCATAATTGTGTCTTTATTTTAATTATTACTATCTTACACGAACTGAGAATTCGTCCAAAGTGCGAGTTCCAGCCTCTGAGGAGACCTTGATGTCGCTGAAATAGATAACCGTGTTAGAGGATGCCTTCTGAATAGCGGACTTGGCTTTATCGCTCAAAGCGCTACCCTGACAAACGATGGCAGGTTCCTCCATACCCTTGCTCACGATAATGACGCGGTAAGAGTTGACAGTCCATTTCAAGTCATAGACGAAATCGTCGCCCATAGCGGCACGGATCAACGGGTTAGCCAACAACTCGGCTTTGGCGCGTTTACCACCGCGGATATTAGCACCCAAAACGGCACGCGGATCCGGAACTTTCTTCACTCGGAAAGTAGTTTGTCCCAAAGTTTTGGTGGACTCGCCGACCTTAGCGGCAACGGTTGCTTCGACTGTCTTACCAATCAAGCTGGCAGGTACGCTCACGTTGAATTTACCACCGCCTTGAGAGGAAGCATTACACCCCGGGAAGGAGACGCTGAGCTTGTCGGGAGCAACGGGACCAGAGACGGAAACAGGGTTGGAAATACCTGCATACAGCACATTCATCTTGTCAGCTGCGATGGTAGCAGAAGGAGTCAACACTGTATATTTATCCTTGAAACCGTAATATTTAGCCTCACCGCCAGGACCAACCACTTTGATCAAACCAGCATATTTCTGTTCACCTGTACCACCGGTACCGATTTTCAGTTTCACAAGACCGTTCTCGCCCTCCAACTTGGTAGCACCGCCGAGTCCCTCTTCCGTCAACGTGTCCGCACCCATTTTGTACCAAACTTCAGGGGTGGACTTGCTGTCGTAAGCAGCCACGATGATATCGGCCTCGTAGGAGTCGCCGGAGAATACCATCTGTGATTTCGGGATGGAGCGACCATTTACTTGGTCGAACTTGAAGTCGTCGGCGCTGATAGATGCCTTCAAGTAGTTCAGCATCATGGATTCAGCGTTTTTCACTTCACCTATCATCTTGTTCAACAGTGTTGCGGAAGCGGCAGCGATGATATGGTCGAAGTTATGAAGCTCCCAAGAGACGGTGTTCATGTCCTTGGTATAAGTAGCATCCACATTCAGTCCCATACCTTCTTCAAGGCGTTTTTGGTCTTCCTTTTTGGCGAGCTTAAGGATATTGGCCTTGTATTTCTTGATCTCATCCTTCAGTTTTTTTGCATTACCCTGACGAATCATGAAATCGGTAGGGACATCGAAATTATCTTTTTTGACGATAGTGGCGACAGTTTTCAGCTCCTTAGGTCCTTTTTTGCCATCCGTAAGGGAGTCACCGTCAACCGCGAAAATAAGTTCATTGCGCATTTTTTCAATGAATTTCACCATAGCATCGGATTCTTTCTTCAGAATCTGAGCCTTATTGTAAGCTTCGTCAACTTTCGCACCCAAAATCGTCTTCTGACCCAGGAACCACTGATAGTCGTTGGAGTTCTGGTTGGCTGCGATGTTGGTAGATGTCACCAAGGTGTCGTCCACGACCACGAAGGCGTTCAAAATTTCCGCAGAAACGTTCAATGCCAACATAGCGGTGTACACCAAGTACATCATTTGAATCATTTTCTGTCTCGGGGTTTCCGGACAATTTGTTGCACCCATATCTCAAATAATTTTTTTAGTTAGTAATGGTTTTGAACTAAAGGAGAATTATTTCATTGCAGCGAGCATGTTACCATAAACATTGCTCAACTTGGAGATATTGGCGGTTAATTTATCCATTTCAGCCTTGAAGCTATTGGTTTGAGCCATAGACTTGGCTGTTTGATCGTAAGCGACAGCCAATTGAGAGACAGCGGTCGTAGCTCTCTTCACGCTTTCGATATAAGCTGCGGTAGCGCCACCGTCAGTATCAAGGTTAGCGGCAACCTTGTCATATTTCAAAGTCAAATTACGCACAGACTCGGAAGCTTTCTGCAAGTTGCTGGTATAGTTGTCAGTAGAGACAACTGCGTCGGAAACACCAGCCAATTTGTGAGCATTGTCGCTCAAGTTACGCATACCAGATGCAAGGCTTTCCATCAGTTCGGGACCGATTTTTGCCTCTTCCAGCATTTTGTCTAAGGCTTGCGTGGTAGTGAGTGCGTCGCCCTTTGCCAATTGTTTCTTCTCGCGGCGGGATTTCTTGTCGCCCTCTTCGAGTTCAATATCCAAACCCGTAGCCAATTCTGGATAAACCAGAGCCCAATTGTATTCCACATGCAGAGGCTCGAAAGCGGAGAAGAAGAAGATGATAGACTCAACGGTCATACCTGCGATCAGCATGGCGTTAGCGCCGGGTAAGTGCAAGATTTTGAACAAAGCACCCATGATGACGACGGCGGCACCCCAACCGTACAACTTTGCCATAAAGTTCTTGTAACCCTTCGATCTGACTAATTGATCAATTTTACTCATTTTGTTTGAATTTTTTAAGTTAATGATTTATGTTTATTGTTTTTTTATTCCGAATGATTGTTTAGTAAACGTGGGAGGCGTTCTTGCTGTTGTTGTCGCCTCTCTGACGGCCCATATAAGGTTGCACATTACGGAAACCGACGTAGGATTTACATGTATCCTGATATTCGTAGGTTCTCGCATAAACCGTCGTGTAGTAGCTGACGTCTTTCCAAGAGCCACCACGAATCACTTTTCTCTTCTTCTCCGGGGAGTCATCCTTTGTAGCATAATAGACGTAAACCGGATTCATGTCGTGGGTGTAGTTGGTAGCAGCCTCATCGTACGCATCTTCGCACCATTCAGCGACATTGCCACTCATATCGAACAATCCCCAATCGTTGGGATGATAGTGAGCCACGATGCCTGGATAGAAATTGTCATCTGCAATATAGTTACCGCGTTGGGGTTTGAAGTTGCTCAAGAAACAGCCGTTACGGTTGGTGGTGTAAGGACCGCCCCACGGGTAGGAGACGAGTGCATTACCACCGCGAGCACCCCATTCCCATTCTGCCTCTGTGGGCAAACGGAACTCATGTTCCCATGCGTATGACTTACCTGCCAGCCATGACATACGGAGTTGGGTTCTCCAGAAGGAGAAAGCTTTTGCCTGGCGCCAGCTCACACCAACGACAGGATAATTGTCGTATTGCGGGTTGTTGAAGTAGTTCATAACCATCGGCTCGTTGTAGGAATAGACGAAGTCATGAGCCCAGCACAAAGTATCGGGATATATATTCACGACTTCATGCTTGATGAAGCGTTGATAGCCATTGCCCATACTGCTGGGACGATTGGCATAGATACCGCCAAGGTCGTTGCCCTCTTTGTCGAATTCCTTGAATGACGCTCCGAATTCGTCAGGATTCTTGGGATTCCTGTAGTTGCGGTAATCATACCACCAATACTCATAATTAAGCATCGAAATATTCATGCGGTTCGAGCTATAATGGTAGTAGCGGGTGTTTAGCTTGCTGAACAGCGGAGAAAGAGCGGATTGAACCTCCTCGTTATCAGAATCCCAAGGAATCTTCTCTTTCCAGTTAATCAGCTTAGGTTCAATAATTTCACCTTCATTTTCACCCTTTGTGTATTTCTTGTAGTGACCATACTTCTCCTCTTCCGTGATTTCTGCGTCACCAAGGAGAGTATGTGCGATAGAGTCGCGCACCCAATACACGAACTGACGGTATTCGTTGTTGGTGATTTCCGTCTCGTCCATCCAAACAGCCGCAACCGTAACATTTTTGGACTGTTGGGTCAAAGCGAACGGAACGTCCTGATCACCGCCACCCATCACATAGTGACCGGTGGGGATATAGACCATTCCGAAGGGCTCCAAATCGGAAAATTCCGGACGGTCCTTAACGCCGACGAGCTGACCGTCGCCGCCATTCTTACACGACACCACTAACACAAATGCCGCTAATAGAAAAATGATTACCCGTTTCATATTGTTCAATTTTATAATTTCAAAATATGGATATTAACGCTATCTTGTTAATTTTAGTATCTGTTCTTGTAAATATAACGTGAATTGCCGTATCCAGAGAAGACTTCAGGCTTGTAAATATCGAAGCAATAGCGCACCACGACCTCCACATCACCGAAGCTGCGGTGCTTTTTATATGCGAGGGAGTTGGTGGGAATGCCGTATGAAACGCCCACGTCCAGTCCCTTCAAATAGATATTGGAAGAGTTGTAGAACGGGCGAGCGCCGAAGGCGAGTGATGCCACATCCTGGAAACGGTAGCCAACACCGCCCCAGAAAACACCGTTATAACGAGCAAGTGCGAGGATCTCCCATTGGACTTTCTTGAAATCGGTTTTCACCATAGCCTGTGGTATCAACTCCCAATTGGGGTTGAATGGCAGTATCCAAGTGTAACCGCCGTGCAAATAAAGCTGCGACGAACGGTGTGTGCCCCTGTCTCCCGACAATCTGATTATGGACTGAGTAGTGTCGAACGCCGCTAAGATCTGCGTCCACCCCAAACCTGCATACCATTGGTCTGATTTGTACATCACACCAAAGTTGAAGTCCATATCGAGTGTAGATTCTGATAAACCTTCTAAAACAGGGTCGCCGTCAATAATGGGACGGAAACCGCTATTGTCAATCGTTTGGTTATACAACGAAACTTGCGCACCGATGCCGAGATTACCGCCGCCAACGCGCAATTTATACGCATAACCGATCTTCACCGCTGTATTCTTATAATAACCGATCTGGTCGTGCACCAATGTCACACCGATTGAACCATGAAGCTTACGTAGATATGACTCTATACTAAAAAGAAAGTCCTGCGGTGCTGTTCGGGCCGCAGAGTCGTTATTGATTGCCGTTGTAGAAAGATCTCCCCAGCCCAAATACTTGTTGTTGTAATCGGCAGTGAAGCACAACGTATTACTCTGCTCCCCTATTCCGCCGGCGTTGTAATAGGACGTTACCCACGGAAAAAAGGTAAATTGTGCATCATCTTGAGCAAAACCTGACATCATCGCAGACATTGCCAAGAGCACTAACAGACCAACTTTTTGTACATGTTTCCTCATATCTTTATAAGAATTGTTTTATACATTAACACACTGACCATCAATGTACTAAGCAACCTTTTTACCGTCTCAAAAATAGTTTTTCCTTTCATATACGATTCTTCTCATCAAAAAGTTACACAATACATTTTTAGCCTAATTTTTTGAATCGCCAAAAATAGCATATTTTTTTGAATTGTCTCACCTAATTTTACAATTTTAGTAAAATTATAACTCCCGATATAAACAAAAGTCTATAAATCAATATTTTAGATTAATATTTGTGTATAATTTATTGACAACAAATATCTTAACTAAAACAAAGCATTCAAAGTGAGGTTTCCGGTATGGATGACGGCATGTCTTTGCATGGCACGACCTTGGTACTGAACAGCGACCTGAAGAAACTGAGTAACAGAGATTTGACCCGAAAGAGTCCAAAGAAGGTTACTCCCCATGTTGAGCCCATCCAACATGAAGTAAGAGACGGTGGAATTCTGAGCGACATTACCCTTCATATAGACATACTCTGTTGATATTGAGATTGTTCCTTTATTTAAGACGCGATATAAAAGCGACAAATCCGCATGGTATCGATGCAGTTTCTCCTCTCCTTCTCTATTTTCTTTGTAAGCAAATAGCCCCTTTAACGACGCTGTAAATTTGTTCATGAGCTGCAAACGGAACTCCTGTTCCACAGAGTAAGCTTCCACCCAGTACTGACGGGATTCGAAGTACGTGGAACTGTTTCGCGTGACCTTACGCAACAGGGAGGTCTGGATATAGAATTGCTCGACAGGTAAACTTTTGAGTATCAACTCTTGAGAGTTCACACGGTTGGTTTCAAGTCCATAATATAGAAACTGCGTGTTGACGTTGGTCTGCGTGATAATGTCGAAAGCGAAGACGGAACTGCTATTGTTGAAGGAGAACGTATTGCTGAGATTCATACGGTTGGCCACCAAATTCGAATCTTCCCCCATTTTCGGGAAAGGATTGAACATTCTGGTTTTATGCTTTAGCAAAGCATTGATAGTCAGAATGTCTGAGAAGCGAGAGAGGAACTTGCGAAATCCCTGTTTATTACCCCATGCCGCCGCGGGCCGCAACTGCAGACTCTGTGTCCATTGATTTTGCCACACGTTGACATAGTCTGTTCCCGCAATCCAAACTTTCACGTAGTCAGCCTGATCCGGAAACATAGCGATCTCGAACTCATCCAGTTCTTCAATCCCGTTGCCATTATAGTCGTTCCAAACATGCGTTCCCTGCCCTTTTGCCACCTTGATGAAGGTATAGGTTTTGCGCAGTTCCATCCCGCTGCCTGTTTCATAGTATGTATTAATTATCAATGTATTGCGAAGAAAACGTCCCGTGTATTGGAGATTGCCTACAAAATAATGCTCCGAATTGGGATGACTCAACGAGTCGAACAGCGATTGATGACGATAGGTGGCGTTCAAAGAGAAGCTCTGGTTTCGGATTTGTGCAAATCGATACTGCGCACGCACCTCGTGAATCATCAGATGCCGACGCAAAACCTCCCCGTCTGGTGTCCATTCTACGCGATTCTTATAACCCGCAAGAAACTGGTGATCCGCTTTTTCGGGACTCTGAATGGTAGCGTTCATCTCGTTGAATGAATAGCTGTTCAGGCGAATAGAATCCGTTATGGTATTTCTAAACATATTGTACTCCAACAAGTTATCAACCCCGACTGAAAGATACTGCATCTTTTTGGAAAACTGCAATCGGGAGACGAGATAACGGCTACGTTGAATCGAATCGTGGGTATTCAGATAGCTGGTGCGTGATTGCAAATGCCAAGTCTGCCAATAGTCATCCGTGAAAAGCTCATTGCGAAACGCATATACTTCGCCAACGCGATTGAAATAATTGAAATCATACTGCAAAAGGTGCTTTTTTTGCTTTGAAAGGGCAATCTCAGCCTGGGTCATCCACTCCGAACGGTTTTCAGCATAATCAGTAGCGAGATTGTACTGTCGGGCGAACTCCACCTCGCGGAAAGACTCGAACGGTGTAAAGTATTTGTGCAGAAACTGCAGTTGCACTCGACTTCGCAAAAGCCAAGGCACAGTATCATTGCGAGATGCAAAACGTTCTACATCACTGATATTCAGCAAATAAGCGAATCCAATATCGTCATTGCGGTCTTTCTTGGAAAAGGTGTTCTTGTCATAATGCGAAAGGGCCACCTCGGTTTGAATGGAGGTGTTTTCACGCACGGCATACTCGAATCCAAACGTAGCCATCTGTTGAGAAGTAGGTGCCGTCAATGTAAGTACAGGTTCGTAATCGCCTTGTGGAACATCATTTACGGGTGACACCCACTCGAAAACACGACCATTAGAAGTGCTGCTCACCAACTTGTAATTGCCTTTATTCGATCCCATATAAGAGAAATCTGGATTATACAATACGGCATCTTTATTAGTTGAATATTTATATATTGTATATATATTATTATTGTACAATGTATCTATTTTCTCATATTGTATGCGATCAGGAGAATAGGCAGCCGTATCGAAATACGGGAAATAGGCAGTTCCCCCAGCATCACCCAATGCTGCAAGGAAGCGCATATTCGCAGGAGTGAGTTCCGGCTGGATGGATCTGTTTTTCATATCCTGTTCATGAAAAACATTCAGGTAAAATTTGAGAGGCCGTGCTCCTGAAATTTCTATCTCGTTGTGTGTAAACAAGTTATATCTTGAATAGTGACGATTGGAGTACTCAAACTCAACAATCACGCGTTTTTCGGAAGTGATAAGAAGTTTGGGCGTGAATGTCAATTCCGCAGTATTGTAATCCATCGTGTAGTCATTCTCCGCGCCACGCGTAAGTAACTGACCATCAATATATACGCGTTCTGAACCTGCCACGATGGAGATAGAAACCTCGCCGTCAGCTCCATACAACTTGTAAGGGCCTTGCACCCCGTTTTGGACGGTGATTTGTTGACGGGAGAACTTACCCTTCGCCACGCCACCTCCAGCCTCATTAATCATTTTCGCTTTGGACGTAGGTTCCGACAACACTTTGGCATTGAGACCCAACATGTTTCGGGAAACACGCAAGAAATTATCATTCGTGGCAACCCAAGTCACATCTCCTGCATTAATCACAGACATCTCTTTAATTTTCAATGTGATAAAGATACTACTTATATCTTGTAAAACTTGGGTGTTGCCTTCGGGCTGGATGGGGATGTTTTTATCCGACACAGATGCCATAATCTCGACATCATCCGATAATTTTCCGGAAACCTGCAAGTTGAGCGACGAATTAAGAACCAAATCCTGGTTATTTCCTACCGACACACCACGCGAGATTGCCCCGTTGGTATATAATTCGTGATCATTCAAGACTTCATAAACAGAAGTAATCGGATATTCGGCAATTTGATGTTGTGTGCGCCGGGGTTCAATACTCAGTGGGGTTTTGTGCGCCACGGGTTGCGTCAAATCGAAAGCAAATACCTGATATTGAAGAAAAATGCGTTGTCCGAGGAGGGTTGAATCGAGGAGTGTAAGCGTTGCTGAGAGAGGATCCAGACGATATTGATTTCTTTTAACTTCCTGTATCTGAAACGATTGCGGCACAATCGACAATGTATCCAAGTGGATGGTGAGGGAATCGGCCACTAAATGTTTCACGCGCCAAGTGCCCGTGTTCTGTGCGCGAGATTCAGCGGCACAGAGCATAAGGAGAATGGTCACGAACAGAAGTAGCAATTTTCTCATCAAAAAATATCCGAATTATTTGGTGGCAAAGATAACTCTCTTTTGGCAAATTTCGTATTTTTGCCGAAATTTTTTTGACAATAGGAAACATGGAGAATTACACGATGAAAGACACCCGTTCAGGGTTTGGCGCCGGGCTTATGGAAGCGGCGCAACATAATGACAACATCTTCGCATTGACGGCTGATGTCACGGGCAGTGTGAAAATGGGCGACTTCAAGGCCGCGTATCCCGACCGTTTCATCCAATGCGGTATTGCAGAGGCCAACATGATCGGCATCGCTGCAGGTTTAGCGTTGAGCGGCAAGGTACCTTTTGCCAGCGCATTCGCTGGATTCATTTCGGGACGTGTTTACGACCAAATCCGCATGACAGTGGCTTACTCCAATCTGAACGTCAAGATTGGAGCCTCACACGCCGGCATCACCGTGGGTGAAGACGGTGCCACACACCAGATGATGGAAGACCTCGGGCTGATGCGCATGCTCCCTAACATGGTGGTTATCAACCCTTGCGACTACAACCAGACCAAAATGGCGACTATCGCGGCAGCAGAATACAACGGTCCTGTATATCTTCGTTTCGGTCGTCCGGCAGTCCCGAACTTCACGGAGGAGAACAAACCGTTCGTCATCGGCAAAGCGGACGTGATGCGCGAAGGCGCTGACGTCTCCATCTTCGCTACTGGCCATTTGGTGTTCCCCGCATTGGAGGCCGCCGAGATGTTGCAAGCGCAAGGCATCAACGCCGAAGTAGTCAACTTTGCTACTATCAAGCCGTTAGACATTGACGCTGTGTTAAACAGTGCACGCAAGACGCGCTGTGTTGTGACGGCTGAAGAGCATTTTCTCAACGGTGGATTGGGCGATGCTGTCTGCCAATGTCTGAGCCGCAATTTCCCTGTCCCTGTCGAAACCATCGGTGTTGACGATCGATTCGGTCAAAGCGGCACCCCTGATGAACTGATGAAGTTTTTCGGCTTGGACAAAGAGCACATCGTAGAGGCCTGCCAAAAAGCCATCAATCGTAAATAACTAATAATAAACATAATGCCTGAAATAACAGACGAATTTATCCTGTCGCTTTTCAGCAATGAGAAGACCAAAGAGAAGGCTTTCGAACTACTGCTGAAAAAGTATCAGAAACACATCTATTACAGTGCTCGTCGCATCACTACGATTCACGAGGACGCGGATGATGTGGTGCAGAACGTATGTATCAAAATCTGGAAGAACCTTGACAAATTCAGAAGCGAATCCAGCTTAAAAACTTGGATCACAAGAATTTGCGTAAACGAAGCGCTTACTTACATTGAGAAGAAGAAACGTTTGCTAAACTTGGACGACGATAACTACACCGATTTCCTGTTGGTCAGCCAAGCCGAGGTCAACACCGTCACAGCCAGTCAGATAGAGCAATTCCTGCAGGAAGAAATCGTCAAGCTCCCACCGAAGCAACGCGCCGTGTTCACCATGCGTTACTACGACGAGACTCCGTATGCGGAGATGTCGAAGATTTTCGACACCTCCGAGAGTGCACTCAAAGCCTCCTACCACTTCGCCGCAGAAAAAATCAAAAAAAATATTTCAGAGCGTTTAACCTTTTAAAAGACCACAAGTCATAAAAGATGTAATTTTTATTAGTCATGTTTGATTTAGAAAATATAGAGAAAAAAGAACATTACCAGATTCCGGATAATTATTTCGAGGAATTACCTGGAAGGGTTATGCAAAATATCAAGAACGAGCAAATTAAACGCAGAAGATATATCTCTTCTGCCGTAGCAGCGGTGGCTGTGCTGATTGTCGCTGTGGGTATGTTCTTCACCTACTACATTCCCGAAAAGAACTCTACCATTACACAAACACAACAGGTCGCCACCGGTAATACAGAAGACAAGGTTCTGGAATCCGTGGCCACCGAATACTACAGTGAAGAGTTAGCTATGATGGATTATTATCAATATTTGGAATATTAACCTATAAATTAATTCATATCATGAAAAAATTGTGGATAACCCTGATTATTATGGCAGTGGGTGCGGCCACGGCCCTCTTTGCCCAAGAAAAGAGCTCCTTTAACATCATGCAGGAACGTTTCGCTTACATGAGAGAGCACCTGACATTGGGTGAAAAAGAGGGTGACGCTTTTTGGAAAACCTACTCGCAATATCTGAAAGAAGAGTCGGCCATAATGGATGCGTATCGCAGAAATCTGGAAAAGCAAGGCATCAAATTGGGTGCTCCGGGCACTAACAAAGAGATCATTGAGAAGCTGAGCGACAAACAACTCATCTATATGCAAGACCAAAAATTCGAAATGCGGAAAAAAATCTCGGATTTGGAAATCGGTTACTACAAAAAATACAAAACCATTCTTACACCGCGTCAGATCCAAAAACTGTACGATTTGGAGTATAAGTACAAGAAATCTCTGACGGCCAAGAAAAAAGGGGACAAAAAAGAGGTCCCAGCCAATATTAGTGGGAGTAAGAAAAAACGCTAAAAGAAAAGTGCCACACGGCACTTTTTTTGTATCTTTGCCCCACTAAAAATCAACCGATATGAAAGAATACGAATTCCTGAAAATAGACCAAGCGGAGTCGCTATGTACTTTGACCATTTCGGCGCCGAAATCACTTAACGCATTAAATTCCAATCTCTTGAAAGAGATGGACGATTTCCTTTCCAATCTTGACAGCAACATACGCGTCCTCATTATCACAGGTGACGGCGAGAAGTCGTTTGTGGCAGGCGCGGATATTTCCGAGATGCAATCACTCAACGCGGAGGAAGGCGAACGTTTCGGTGCATGCGGTGCGAAAGTGTTCCGCAAGATCGAGACGCTGCCGATTCCCGTCATCGCTGCGGTGAACGGTTTCGCCCTCGGCGGTGGCTGTGAGTTAGCACTGGCCTGTGACATCCGATTGGCTGCCAATACCGCGAAGTTCGGACAGCCCGAAGTCGGTCTGGGTATCATCCCTGGCTTCTCCGGCACCTACCGCCTCACCAAGATCGTCGGCATGGGTATGGCCAAGGAACTGATATTTTCCGCTCGCGCCATAAAAGCTGACGAAGCACTGCGTATCGGATTAGTGAACGCCGTTTACGAGCCTCAAGACCTTATGAAAGAAGCTGTCAGGCTTGCGCATCGCATCATTAAAAATGCACCCATCGCCGTTAGATACGCCAAAGAGTGCATCAACGAAGAGTACGACCTTCCCGCTGACGAAGCTATTGCATTCGAGAGTCGCATGTTTGGAAAATGCTTCGCCACTAAGGACCAAAAGGAGGGCATGACCGCTTTCCTCACCAAGCAGGATGCCCATTTCACCAACGAATAATCATTTTTAATCCTAAAAATACATTGATATGAAAATTTGTGTTATCGGTACAGGTACCATGGCCAAGGGTATTGTGAAGGCTTTCGCCGCCAAGATGCCCGTGGTCATGAAGAGCAGAACCCAATCCAGCCTCGACAAGGCAATGGGATCAATTTCAAAAGGTTATGGAAAACTGGTGGAAAAAGGCAAGATGACTCAAGAAGCAGTCGATGCTTTGTTGAAGAACATCACCACCACCACCGACTATGCCACATTTGCAGATGCAGACCTCGTAATTGAAGCCGCTGTAGAGGAAATGCAGCTCAAGAAGGAGGTCTTCATGGAGTTAGACAAGATCTGCAAACCGGAGACGATTTTCGCCACCAACTCTTCTTCTTTATCCATCACGGAGATTGCTGCTTGCACAAGTCGCCCCACGCAATTCATTGGTTGCCACTTCTTTAACCCCGCCGACAGAATGGCATTGGTGGAAGTTATCAAAGGTCAGCTTACTTCCGATGAGACCGCTAAATGCATCGTGGATCTGACTACGGAGATTGGCAAAACTCCTGTTCCTGTGAACGAGGCTCCCGGTTTCGTGGTGAACCGCATCCTCATCCCGATGATCAACGAGGCTGTGGGCATTTTGGCTGACGGTATTGCAAGTGCCGAAGACATCGACAAGTGCATGATGTTGGGTGCCAACCACCCCATGGGACCGCTCGCTTTGGCCGACCTCATCGGCAACGACGTGAACCTAGCCATCATGGAGGTGCTTTACAAAGAGTTCGGCGATCCGAAGTATCGTCCTCACCCGCTGTTGCGCAAGATGGTCCGTGCCGGACTTCTCGGCCGCAAGACTGGCGAAGGATTCTACAAATACTAAAATCAGAAAAGTGCGTCGGAAACGGCGCACTTTTTTTTTTCAACAGGTGATTTCGACTCCGGTTGTAGAGACGTGAAATTTTGCGTCTAACCAGTAGCGACTTTGTTCCGCAACGCCAGTTTCATCGCGTGGAATTCCGTGCACGCTCAACAAAGCACAAACAATCTTCTGCTTATTCTCGCTTAGGTGGTCGGGATGCACGTAGCAGATGCTATCCAAATTAACCTCACGCATCGACATTCACTACGCAACGCACCTGTTTGTATGGCGGAATTTTCTTGA
Organism: uncultured Bacteroidales bacterium; assembly: GCA_946409645.1. Taxonomy (GTDB): domain Bacteria; phylum Bacteroidota; class Bacteroidia; order Bacteroidales; family WCHB1-69; genus F23-D06. The sequence continues at coordinate 919 of CAMJXE010000010.1, read as the reverse complement.
ATTGACGAACGACTTCTCGTAATTGCTGCTTTTTGGCGGTCAAGGAAGCATCGCGGGACATCTTGATCCAGAAATCCTGTAAGTAGTAATTCTGGATACGAGAGACTAACGGCGCGGCAGGACCCATCACGTTGCCCGCAAAGACTTCGCGGAGCATCCCTTGCATCTGCATCGCGGCATCCATAACCACCTGTTCATCAGTGTGTTTTAACGTAATCTTCACCATGCGCGTGATAGGCGGCAGACGGAATTTCTGCCGCTCGTCAATCTGACTGGTGTACATCGCCATGAAGTCGTTGGACTCCACATAGCGCAATGCCGGATGATTGGGCTGGAAGGTCTGGATGACCACCTTGCCAGGCACCTCCTTGCGGCCCGCGCGCCCGCTCACCTGAGAAAGCAACTGAAACGCCCGCTCGAAGGCACGGAAATCTGGGAAGGAAATCAGTGCGTCGGCGTTGAGGATGCCCACTACACTCACGCGGTCGAAATCCAAACCCTTGGTCACCATCTGCGTACCCACCAAAATATCTGTTTTATGCTGCTCGAAATCGGTGATAATCTGCTGGTACGCATTCTTGGAACGTGTAGTATCCATATCCATACGAGCGATACGCGCATCTGGAAAAACGGCCGCCAATGTATCCTCAACTTGCTCTGTACCAAATCCTTTCATCTCGATATCAGTACTATGGCATGTGGGGCATTCATGCGGAACTTCTATGGCATAACCGCAATAATGGCACTTCAACAGGTTGGTTTTCTTATGGTATGTCAACGTCACATCACAATACTGGCATTTGGGCATTGACTCGCAGGTGTGGCAAATCATGCGCACAGCATAGCCGCGCCGATTCTGGAACAAGATAATCTGCTCTTTACGCTCCAACGCCAACGTCATCTGTTCAATCAAAAAGTG
>CAMJXE010000009.1 GCA_946409645.1 uncultured Bacteroidales bacterium | reverse complement strand
CATTTCGGATTCCGCATTGCCGGAGAGAAAGATGCGGGCGAGCAATTCTTCCGAGGCAAGCAGAAATACGGTTTCGACCATTACTCTGGTTCCGTATATGTGAAGAAGCTCAAGTGGCTGAAATGTGCGCTATTAGGCGATTATCGGCTGAACTTTGGACAAGGACTGGTGTTAGGTTCCTCGATGATGTCGGGGAAAGGGGGCGAGATCTCCACCATCAGGCGGTTTGCGGAGGGAGTGCGCCCTGTGGCCACCACCAACGAGAGCAAGCTGTTCCGTGGTGGGGCGGTCACGTTGGGAAATATTAACTGGTCAGGAAGCCTTTTTGCTGGAGATGTCACCGAGTCCACGTCCAACGCGTTCGGCGGTGCTGTGTCCTATCGGAGAGCGTATTTCAGCGTTGGACTGCACGCCGTTTTTTTTAGTAATTATGCGGACACGGCCATCGCACGCGAGAAGTGGCATGCGCTGTTCCACCCGAGCCGCATGAATGCCGGATTCTCCTACCACGCCGTTTGGCGCAGACAACTGTTCTTTGGGGAGATGGCGGTTAACGAGAGTGGAAAAGTCTCAATGTTGCACACGGTGGTCTTCTCTGTGAATCCCGTGTTCCGGTTCGCAACGTTGGTGAGGTACTATACCACGGGCTATGAAGCCCCGATGGGAAGAGCCTTCCGCGTGACTTCTGGGGATTGCGGGGAATTCGGGACTTACTTGGCAGGACATCTCGTGTTGTCGCGCAAAATCGAAGCGGACGTTTTCTTCGACTACTATCGACTATTGTGGCTGAGCTACCTGACTGACGCACCGATTCAGGGTGTAGATGGCGGTGCAGCCGTGACCTTCCGGATATCACGAAACAGCACTCTGACAATGCGTTACCAATGGCGGTCGAAGCCCAAGAACGAAAGCGGAGAGGACTATTTGCGTCGATTGACGGGATTAAACCGTCATCGGATACGATTACAATGGAGCAATGAACCATCCCCGTTGTTGAAATTGAAAACGGAGGTCAGCGCGATATTCAACCAATCTGATGGCACGAAATGGAACAAAGGCATTCTGATGTATCAGGATGTGGTCCTCAACTTCCGTAAGCCACAACTTAGTCTGTATATGCGAGTTGCCTATTTCGACAGCGACACTTACGATGAGCGGTTGTACGCTTACGAGAACGATGTATATTACGCATTCACGGTTGGTTCCTATTATTACCAAGGAATGCGGGCTTACTTAATGTTACGCTACAAGATACAGAATCTCAGCATCTGGCTGCGTGTGTCGCGAACACATTATCTGGACCGGGAGACCATCAGTAGCGGACTGACACAAATTGACAAGCCGCACAAAACGGAGGTGAAGGTGCAGGGGATGTACAGATTTTAATACATCCAGCGTTTTCCACCCCAAATGGCAAGCAATATTCGAGCCTGGTGTTCGTAATTGTCTTCATCGGTGGTCCGAAGAAATCGACATTGTCACCATTGGAAAAATTGCAAAATCGCACATGAAAAATAGCGAAAAAGGATTATAAAAAGCCCAAACTTGTCAAGTTCAGGCCTGAAATCCAGCAAATCGTGAACATGGGGCTTGAGATTGAAAGTATTTGCCCAACAGAACCTCTTTTGAAAACCTTATAGACAACGATAATTTGTTGATACAAAATAGATTATATAACAGACTGATAAAAAAATGAAATTCCTTACTCCACATGAATATTTTTTTCTAATTTTGCATCCTAAAAACTTGAATCTTACACAAACAAATAGTATTCGGCAATGAGAAAAGTAACATTTGTGATTTTGGTGGCGACAGTGGCTCTACTCTCCACCTCCTGCAAAAAGGACATCATCAATCTCCCTGAACAGATTATTGGCAAATGGACGACAGCCAAAAGCCAAGTCGATCCCGTACTAACTAACAACAAGGATGTAATCACCTTCTTTTCCACCACCAAAGCTTCTGTGAGCGTATCGTTGGATGCAGGACAAGAGATGGGTGAACTTTGGCTTGTCGAAAAGCCAGTTGATGTCGAAATCAAAGGTAACAAGGCGATTCTCACTAATCGTATCGACGACCATACAACCATAGTCACCGAACTGGAGGTCTCCACCATTGGCAACGGTGAAATGATAGCCAATAGAACTATCACAAAAACGGTTGATGGCAGCGTGGTGCAATCCTTAAATCAAGATGTTCGTTACGTTCAAGTCAACGTTGGTTACGAGCAGGCTATCCTCGGAACATGGGAAGGTCGTTGCACCTCCACGGGTTCCGCTTTTGACGACGGCGAGATTCACCGCTGGGAATACAAAGCCGACGGCTCCTATGTTTATTACGTGAAAGAGGGCGACAACTGGATACCTGACGAAAGTGATGAGCTCCACCAATACTTTGTGGACGGCGATTTGCTCTTCACGCGCTGGACAAGCTATGGCCAAGAGTTCCGCGAAAATTGGGATATCGCCATCAACGGAAACATCATGAACTGGTCCGCCTACCGCCAATTCAACGACGGCACCTCCAACGTTGTCACCTTTGAAATGACCAAAGTGGAATAACCGCCCTAATCTGTTTCACTCTGCACTTGCGGGTCTGAGATTTCGCTCACTACATTCACGGAATTGCACGCTCATACGAATGAGTGAGTGGGGACACCAAAGTGGCAAAACCTCTTTCATTTTTTGCGAAAAACCGCCTTGGAAAATTAACAATTCAAAAAACAATTATAAAACTCAGGCGAGAATTTAATCAAAAAAAGCAGTACTAAATTGTGTAAACCTAATCTATGGCATCTTTTTCATCAAAAAAAGGCAATGAGTATATCACATCTTTTGACTCTTGAGCTGTAAAAAGATTTAATTGCATAGTTTCTGCTTTAGCGATGTCAGAAATTTTCTTTTTATAGGTTGCAAAAACAGTCCCATTTTCTATCTCTTCACGACGTGCTTTGCTGATTTTTGCAAACTCTTCTTCGCGCTCTACGCCTAAATAACGACGTCCCAACAAATTTGCTGCAATACCCGTTGTAGAAGAACCTGCAAATGGATCAAGAATCCACGCTCCTGGCTTTGTTGAAGCCAAGATAATGCGAGATAGGACACCAAGAGGTTTTTGAGTTGGGTGTTTGCCACATGATTTTTCCCATGGAGCAATGGCTGGCATACGCCAAACATCTGTCATTTGTTTATCGTCGTTCAATTGTTTCATCAGCTCATAGTTATAGTAATGTGGACGTTTTTCGCTTTTCCTTGCCCAAATGATAAACTCTGTCGAATAAGTAAAATAACGACAGGAAATGTTTGGTGGTGGATTCGTCTTTGCCCATGTTATAACGTTCAGAATCTTGTATCCTAACTGTGTCAGACAATTGGCCACGGAAAAGATATTGTGGTATGTGCCAGAAATCCAAATGGTACCATTATCCTTAAGCTTTTCTCTACATAGCGATAACCATTTCAAATTAAATGCGTTGATTTCGTCTTGAGACATGCTTTTATCCCATTCGCCTTTATCCACGCAAACCACCTTGCCACTTTGCACGCTGATACCACCGCTCGAAAGAAAATAAGGCGGATCTGCGAATATCATGTCGAACTTGAAGTTGAATTGAGGTAACAGGTCAAACGTATCGCCATGAAGCAAGTAGAAATCGTGATTGGTGGAGCGGTAATACACCGCCTCCTTAATGAGTTGACATAATTCATTTTTTGAATTGACATTATCCATAGCAGCATTGTTATGCCTGCTATTTATTTCTACACAAGGCTTTCATAGGGCACAAAAAACGTGGGCAATGATTTGCACACGTTGTGGCCCTAGGAATAGCCATGTCAAATACAAATCACGCCCACGCATGGGCATTATTACGATTTGTTCATTTTTGACATAGATTGAAATTTCCTAGGTTTCAACGTGAATAGAACAAATAGCAAACGCTTGTTATTACTAATTTAATAATCTTATTTTTACATTTCTATTTTTTGATATAATTTTGCGCAAAAATACAAAAATCTCTACAATTCACACAATGAAATCGAATTTTGGTTTTTGAATTTCTTGTTGATATTGCAAATTTAATGAATCATAACTAAGAAACGCTACACGTTTGTCTTTTCGTAATCTTTCAAATGCCCCATAGTTGAGTTTTGAGATGAACTCGTGACGACGTTTTTCATCAGCAACGATTACCATCCTAGCATAGAAGTCTTGTAAATCATTGAATTTGAGCAATGAATTCTGGATATCTGTAGAATGTTCAATTTCATAGAAAGAATGTGGCATTTGGTTTTTATTAAACCAAATCACATCTATTGTTGAACTCCTATTCACAATGTTATCAAAAGAATAGTGTGGGATTTTATCCAATGTGCTGATCTCTCCTAATGGATGAGTTAGAAATCGTTTGTTTTTGTCTTGATTTGGCACAAATGTGCCCAAAGCGCGAAGATTCCCTATCTCTATTAACAAACCTTGGTAATAAGTATGGTTAAAATCTAGAACCTCTTTGCTATCTTTATTTTTACTGTCTATAGGATAGATACCTTTCTTCTCTAAGTCTTTGCGATAAGATTCTAAAGCATACAGGCCTGGTCTAATTTTATATATTCCTGCCGTTTGCTGAACAATACGTCTCACGCTGGCAAAAGGAGTTTTAGTATTCCACACACAATCTTCTATTTTGAAAACATTCTGATTAATTTGATTGAGTGTGGCTATTCCTCCTAATTGTTCAATCGTTTGTATTACTGCTTCATATTGTCTCATAGTCTATACTACTATAATGATTAATGATAATTCTTGATGAAAATAATAGCACCTCTACCCACAAACGGTTCGATATAAGTAAAATCTCTTTCGTAAACACCTGCAGGCAGCAACTCGTTCAGTTGCGAAAGCAACTGACCTTTACCCCCCGCCCATTTCAGAAACGGTTTAGCATTCTGTAGAGTTGTAGTTATTCGTTTTGCCATAATTTCAATTTGAACAGTCTATTTCATTTCAACTTATACCACGTGCAAAAATACTCATTTTATTTGAATGTCTGAGCTTTGTCATAATTTTATTGTTTTTCGCATTGATAGAAAACATTTCTGCAAAAAACTCTCATAAATTAGCGAATCACTCCCTTTTCAAAACCAGTTTTTCATTCATTGTTAACAGGGTTATCCTGAAATTATGCAGAAAAAACGTAATTGTCTGCTAAGTCAGAAAAGCCAGCTTACTAAAATGTATCGTGATATAAGCATGCGCTCCTTTGTCCTTTGTATAGGGTTATGAGGATTTTGTGCCGATGGCACAAGAAAGGACATCTCCCTGTAGGGTTGTTGCACTACGACATCCCTACAAAATCATATCCCGCACCTGCTCCAAAATCCCTAACTCTTGGGCGATACCGAGCAATACGTTGTCAATCTTGTCCTTGACAAACTCTTCAGACTTGATGATGTGCAAGTTGGGGTGCCTTTCCCATGACTTGACCAAGTTGTCGTCCACGCGGATGGCCTCCGCCAAGGTTTCCTCCATTCGGGCAGAGTTGTTGCTCAACGTGTAGCTGTTAGGAGCCCCTTTTGCACTGGTACAGAGATGGAAAACGGCCTTGTAACGGCCCATCAACTCCTCTTCTGTCTTGCCGACGGCTTTCAACAACGCTTGCCAGTCCTCGGGTTTCATATAGGCGGAAATATCCATCGCCCCGCGATCGTTGACGACGAGGGCAGGTTTCCCAGTGGCTTTCGCAATTTCGTAAAACGAGTCCTCCATCTGTAACAGGAAGTTCATCATACTGCGATGAATCTCAAAATAGAGTCGCGGATCTTGAGTGAGAAACTCCGCGCCCGCCTCGATGAATAAAGTGGCGGCTTCGGGAAGCGTAAAGACAGCGTAACCTACCTTGGAGAAGAACTCCTTGACACGTTCATTAGTAGTGGTTTTACCGGCACACGGACCGCCGGTCAGCACGATTTTGGTGATCATAAAAGCAATTGTTGAAAGAAAGTGCAAAAGTACAAAAAAACCGGACTCGGCTTTTCGTTTTGGCTAACAACTAACAGCCAATTCTCATTTCGCACTTTCCGCAGTCGAATTCCAAACGAAAGCGGTGCTTGCCTGACACGAGGAACAACGGGTCCTTGGGCGCTTTCGATCCGTCTATGCGATGATGGCACCAGCCCAACTCGTATCGCAGACAATATCTGCAGGTCATCAATGTCTTTCCTGAATAATCCTCCGTTTTGTCCAACCCGTACTCTAACTCCGTCGTCCCGAAATCCTCATACACGGATCTGTGGGCCTCGTTGGTGATATTTCGCAGATAGTCAGCATATTGAAACAGCGGTTCGGGAGAGTATCGCAACAGTGTGTCATTCGGATGAAAATGATCTATGCGAATGGCGACTAACTTATCCACAGCTTTTGTTTTCAATTCGTTGATAAAACCGGCACGCAGAAAAGCAGTGCATCTCGGAATCTCAATGCTACGCGCTTCGAAGACGGTGTTGCCCAATTTGGAAAGGGTGGTACGTAAGGTTTCCAACATCTTCTCCGGCTGTTGCACCGGAGCGTATTCAATTGTCTCTTCGATGGTTACTTGACAACCGTCTTCATCCTTGATTGTGAGACGCACAGCATCGGACTGCTCTTCGAACAATATATCTACGGAAATTTTCCGATCGGCCGTCTTTCCAGACAATATCTTCTCGAAATTCTTGTCAATATTGCGATATAATTTAACCTTTTGGAAGTGGGACAATGGCTTTTGCGGGATGACTCGATTTCCCTCCATGCCGTTGACCAAAAAACCTTCCAATTCACCGTCATCGTTGATAAAACACAAACCGTCGCCATTGGATATCACGCTTCCGAGCTCCTTGCTTCTACCAGGGCTGCTTAAGGATGCGGGGTTTGAAAACAGGGGTTCGGCGTAATATTTCCCGTTGATTTGTTTCAAAATACCGATAGGCTCTCCGATGGCTTTCGGAGTGTCAAAAGAAGCCATCTTTTCGCGTTTACCATCAAGGAAGTAGGGTGTGAAAGCGCGATTGAAGGTTTTCTGCACGTCGGGAAGGAAGAAGAAACGGGTGACACCACTTCCAACTCGATGATATTCAGAATGTCCGTCCAAAATAGAATCCAACCGTTTACGGTAATAAGCGGTGACATTTTTGACGTAACTTTCGTTTTTCAGACGTCCTTCGATTTTGAAGGAAACAACACCCGCATTCATCATTTCTTCGAGATAATCAGCACGACACATATCTTTCAACGAAAGCAGATGTTTGTTGTGTATCAGTGTTTTACCGTTGGCATCTTGCAAGTCGAAACGGGTTCGACAAATTTGGGCGCATTCGCCTCGGTTGCCGCTTCTGCCCGTCATCATCCGGCTGATGTAACATTGTCCGCTGTAGCAGACGCACAACGCTCCATGAACGAAGGCTTCTAACTCTATATTTGTTTGATTATGAATATCTTGAATAGCCTGCAAATCCACTTCACGCGCCAGCACCGCACGTGTGAAACCAAGCTTCTCCAAAAACTGGATGCGCTCCACAGAATGGTTATGGCATTGTGTGCTCGCGTGAAAAGTTAAGGGGGGGATATCTAATTTCAATAACCCTAAATCTTGGATTAAAACCGCATCCACGCCAATGCGGTATAAGTCCCAAAGAAGTTTTCGTACACCTTCTAATTCATTGTCATACAATACAGTATTGACAGTAACATGCACTTTGGAACCGTACAGATGCGCATATTGCACCAAGGATTCTATGTCTTGAAGCGAATTTCCTGCTGCTTTACGTGCCCCAAATGCACTCGCACCAACATAAACAGCATCCGCACCGTGGTTGATGGCGGTCTTACCGGTGGATAAATCCTTTGCGGGCAGCAACAGTTCTATCTTATTCATCAGCAAAGCGTTTTGCTTTCAGCGGGAACTGCTCGGCCAATTCGCCAGAATAGTAAAAATCGTTGCAAATCACCCCGAAAGTGTATATCTCATCGTGAACTTTGATGTGTGAACCTCCACACTTGGGGTCGGGGCCAGGCTTGGAAGCCGCGAAACCAAGATTGAAGAGCGTGAAAAGAATGTCGGGACGGTTCACAATATCGTAACCCGAACGCTTCCACTGAAGCATTGTCTGATGCAGGATACAACCAGTGTAAATATATGAGTATAAGTGATTTCTGTAATTTGTCAAACGGTTGAAACGCTCAGTTTGGTGGTCGGCGGTTTGGAAGTCAAGGATATGCTCGTAGGGTTTTCCCATATAGAAGATGGAGGCGGTATCGGTGAGGTTACGTTCCACCTGCATAGCTGTGAAATCCTTAATGCCGTTGACACCGAGCGAAAACTGCGACTGCACAGAGAGGACCTTCATGGGTCCGAGGTAGCGCTTGTACATTTCGCGCTTGCTGTTGAAGAGTCGCACCTGTTCGCCCACAAGACATCCTACGATGAGGCGGGGCTCCACGCCAGTGAGACGGGCGGCCTCGTATATCACGGCTGTGTCTTTCAAAATGGCAGCTTTCAACGCAGGCCAAGCAGAATCGTTCATCCACGGAATCACATTGCCATCAAAAGCTTGCATCTTATTGGATTCCAATACATTGTCAATATCTATCACCATCTTTTGATACGCACTGGCGTGCTTGTCGTCCTGCATATACATATTCGCTGCGTAAATCATCTCCTGTATTGCGGTGGGACGGTTGCTATACTTAGCTGCATTGAAAATCAAGTCGGCATTTTTGGGGTAAAACTGACGCAATATAGACAGAGAACGATACCCGTCAAGTGTCTGCTCCTGACTATTAATCGAGTCTGATTGTGACAAATATTGCTGATTTCCAGAAAGGTAGCGGTTATTTTTGTCTGCACCGCCCTTGTTGTTGGTAAACCCTAATTCATAGAACACCCACGCGCCAAGAATGCCTGCACCCACCAGCGCAAACAGGTGTAACACAATTAGATAGAATTTGGTACGACCCTTCAGCCGTTTCCAAGTTTTCCAGAGGCTACGTCTCTTGAGAACCTTTTTCGGAGTTTGTTTGTATATGTTATCAGGGTATTGAAGATACGCTGCGTGCAACGTATCTTCAGAGGAATTCGTCTCTTCCATTGCCTTTTCCAATGCAAAATGTACGATTAATCTCCAGAATAAATTCTGAATTCTTAATTATTAATTAGACAAGATTCGCAAATCCCATAAAGGCCATGGCCAAGATACCAGCGGTAATCAACGCGATCGGAACGCCCTTCATGCCCTTAGGGATATCCACCAGCTCAAGTTGTTCACGCAAACCGGCAAATATCGTGATGGCCAAGGTGAATCCGATGGAAATGGCAACGGCATATAAAGTATTGTCAATCACCGAGAAACCATGTCCAGGAATGATGGTTTGCTGGGTAACATTGATGGCGACACCGAGCACAGCGCAGTTGGTAGTAATCAGTGGCAGGAACACACCCAAGGCGCGGTACAGCGAGGGGCTGACCTTCTTGAGCATGATCTCCACCATCTGAACCAAGCTGGCGATAACCAAAATGAAAACGATGGTCTGCAGGTAGGTGATGCTAAGAGGCTCCAGCACATACTTCTGCAGCAGCGAAGTGACCAGAGTGGCGAGTGCCATCACGAAAGTGACTGCAGCACCCATACCCAAGGCGGTATTCACCTTGCTGGAAACACCCAAAAAAGGGCAAATGCCGAGGAACTGCACCAAAATGATGTTGTTAACCAGCACAGCTCCGATAATCATGATAATATATTCCATTGTTCTATTTTATTCGTTTGTTTTTTTACCGATTATTTGTTTACCAGCTCCACCATTCCGTCCGAAGATAAGAGGATAGAATCTCCTGCTGGTAACTGCACAATGCGTCCTATTCCGCAGCGTAATGTTTCTTCTTCTCTTCTCTCTTGTTCACAATAAACCGCACCGCAGCCATCACGAAACCGAAGACGAGGAATGCGCCGGGAGCGAGCACAAAGATCAGCATGTTGTACTCCGAAGGGATGAACTGGTAGCCGAGGAAGGAGCCCGCACCGAGAATTTCGCGGATGCCGCCGATGAGCACCAATGCGATAGTGAATCCGATACCCATTCCGAGACCATCGAGCAGTGAATCGAACACGGAGTTCTTGTTGGCGAAAGCTTCCGCACGTCCTAACACAATGCAGTTCACCACAATCAACGGGATGAACACGCCCAAGCTGGCGGACAATGACGGCAGGAATCCCTGGATCAGCAAGTCGATCATGCTCACGAAGGTGGCGATGATGACGATGTAGCTCGGGATACGTACCTTGTCGGGAATGACGTTCTTCAGTGCGGAGATGAGCATATTGGACATCAGCAGCACGAAGGTCGTGGCCGCACCCATGCCCAAGGCGTTGACCACCGAAGTGGTGACTGCCAACGTCGGACAGCAGCCCAACACCAAAATCAGAGCAGGGTTTTCTTTGAAGAAACCCTTTGTCATTATATTTAATTTGCTGTTACTCATGATAATCCTCCTTTATTTTCATAAAAATGTCGTAAGCACGTTGCACTGCGTCGCAGTAGGCGCGGGACGAAATCGTGGCTGCTGTGATGGCATCCACATCGCCGCCGTCTTTCTTCACCACCAACTTGAAATCCGCGGGATTCTGGTGGTTGAACTGTTGAGCCCAGCCATTACCTTCTTTGTCTTTGTTGATTTTATCACCCAAGCCAGGAGTTTCGCTCGCCTTGATGACTTCCGTGTTGACAATAGAGCCTTCTGCATCAAAGCCAACCATCAGGTCGAAACGTCCAGCAAAAGCTTTCTTGGTGTAAGTCTCGATGCCCGCACCGCAAAGTTCACCGTTTTGGCCGATAGCTAAATGGACAGGAATCTCTTCGTTGTCGGCATCCACAATTATGGTATCTCGAACGGTACCCTGATATTCAGGAAGCACCGCTTTCAGCGCGTTTTCTTTTTTCTCACGTTGACCCTTTTCGATAGGTCCTTTGGTGAGGGCATAGACACCGGTAAGAGCCAGTGCAGCCAAAAGTGATATGCACGTCAGCACTATCACTAATCTCCAGATGGAATTATTCTTTGCCATATCGATTTATTTTGAGGGTTAGTGAGCGAATTGTTTCGGTTTGAAGCCTTTGTTAATCAACGGCACCACAGCGTTCATCAGCAAGATGGAGAAAGAGACACCCTCGGGGTACGCGCCAAAGAGGCGGATGATGATGGTGAGCAGACCACAACCACATCCAAACACGATCATGCCCCACGGGGAGGTCGGGGAGGTCACCATATCAGTAGCCATGAAACAAGCACCGAGGATGAGACCGCCTGCAAGCAGGTGGATGAACGGGCTGACGTACACTTCAGGGTTCACCAAATGGAAAATACCGGCAATCACAAACGCCGTGGCGATGAACGACACAGGAATGTGCCATGTGATGATGCGCTTCCACAACAAGAAGGCTGCACCAATGAGCAGGGCGATGGCGGACACCTCACCGAAGCTGCCGCCCATTTGTCCGACAAGCATATCCACGTAGGAAGGCATTTGGCTCAAGTCGCCACCCTCTTTAATAAGACCGAGGGCCGTAGGACCGGTCACCGCGTCGGCAAAGCCCCAAATGGGAGTCGGCACCGGCCAAGAGGTCATCTGCACAGGGAAGGCGATGAGCAACATGACACGCGCCACCAATGCGGGATTGAACGGGTTGTGACCCAAACCGCCGAAGGGCATCTTCGCGATCCCGATAGCGACGAGCGCACCCACCACCATAATCCAAATCGGCAGGTTGGAAGGGACATTGAAGGCCAGCAACAGTCCCGTGACCACCGCAGAACCATCATCAACAGAGGGCTTCTGGTGCATCATGAAACGCTGAATAAGATACTCTAACAGCACGCAGCTGCCGATAGAGACGAGTGTCAGGATGATAACCGGCAGTCCAAAATAATAGATGGACACTAACAATGCCGGCACCAACGCCAGAACCACCGACCACATGATCTTCTTCACAGACTCGTCGCTGTGAACGTGCGGGGATCCGGAAATGTGTAACAATTTATCCATTGATTGTCGTTTTTATTTGTTCCTTATAATCCGAAAAATAACAAACGGCAAAAGTAATATTTTTTTGGATATGCGGGGACGTGTTTTTTTGTTGGGAAGGTTAAATGGTTAGAAAACAAACGTCCGTGCAGAATTCTACACGGACGTTTGTTTTTTGCCAACAGCCAACATCACCGAATCAGCGTAACAGTACCGTTCTTTACCATCATCTCATCAGGAGTGCCGATCTTGGCGTAATGAATCTTCCAAACATATACACCTTGCGGGGCGGGTTTTCCCTCCACTGTGCCATCCCAACCAATATCAGGATTGTTCGTGTAGAAAATCAACTCTCCATTACGGTTGAAAATCGTCAACTCATAATTGACCACATCGTTGACCTTGGGCAGGAAAATCTCGTTGTGTCCGTCCGTGTTGGGAGTGAAAGCGGAGGGGACGAAGAAGGCAAAATTATCCTCCACGGGGATAAACTGAATCGTATCGCTGGAACATCCGTCAGCATTAGTGACAGTCAGATGCACGGTCATAATATCGCTCTCAGTCAGATGATACGTGTGAGTCGGTTCTTCCAAGTATGAGGAGTGCCCATCTCCAAAATTCCAAACATAATTGGTGATATTCTCACCCGTGGTGTGGTTGTAGAAAAAGACCTCTTCGCCGTTTTCAGGCTCTGAAGGGCTGAAAACAAAATCGGGGCGCGGATAATCTGCGACATGAATGACATTGCTGTACGTCATAGAATCAGCACATCCCGACGCACTTTGCACCAACAGGGAGATATCGTAATAACCAGGGTCTGGCAATGAGATGTGGAGTGTAGTGGCAGAATCGACATACGCAAAAGAATCTTGGTTATGGATGTCCCAATAGACTTGGGCGTATTCGGGAGTATATTGCGCCTGTAACGTCACCGACAGCGGCTGACAGCCGTGGTCAGGCGTGTAGGTGACAGTGAATTCCGGTTTGGGTATGATGTTAACTTGCACCGTGGTCGTATCCGTCATACAGTTCCATCGGTCCGTTGCAACAAGCTTATAAACGGCACTTTCCGTGATATTGCAAGCAGTGGCGGGAGACTCGGGGTCGGTAATCCCGGCGGGATTGGGATCACCCGTCGCGGAATACCATTGGTAGAAAGTGGGTGCTGTGCCTCTGTCCATCTCCACCTCAATGTAATCCAACCGATCACACACGGTGATGGCTGTATCGCGCAAACGGATGGAATCGTTGGCTCGGAGATACAAATAGATGGTGTCCTCTACGTGGAAATAGCTTTCCAAATTACCATTGCCGGAACAACCCTGCGTAACCACATAAAGGATAACCGTCTTGGTATCTGTCCCTGAAAAAGTAGCCGTAGGTGCCATACTCACATGCACCATCTGAATGGTGTCACCCTCGGGATAAAAGAAAGTATTATCATCAGGGGTGATTTGCGTCCCATTAGGCTTTGTCATGATATAATCCGTTCCCAACAGCGCATTGCCACCTGCATCAATGATGACAGAAGTAGATGACGTAAGCATGGGTCTTTCAATCTTGAACGTAAGATCCAATTCACGGCAATTTTGGACCAATGTGTCACCACCTTCCTCCGTTTCCCATGCCTGACTTACCTGCACGTGCGGACTGTAGAAACTTCCCTCCTCCAAAAAGACACCGGAATCGTAAGCGTTGTCGCCCACGTTGGCCACCGCCAGTTTCATGTGATAGGTCTGGCATCCGAAAATGACTGCTTGGGCCGTAAGTGCAGTGGTGTATCCGTCATACTGCACACCATTGGAATTGCCGGCGTTGCAGACAAAATAGCTCGAATTGGAAGGGGAAGTACCCGGTCCCGTTCCGCCACTGTGGTAACCGTGATTCACGTTGTTGATGGTTACTGGTGTGTTGACCGTACCGGGAACAACGGCCACGTTTTTTGTAGTTGTGGTATAAGTCACCGGATCAATGCCCGTCAGCAAAAAGGCGAACACGTCATTATACGAGGAATTCACGTATTCACAATACTCTTCGGAACCGAAAATATAATTGAAGGCGAATTCATCCGCCATAGCGATAAAGTCAAACTCCAAAGAGGCGGAATTGTTTACCGTATTGGTGGTATAAGAACTGAGGGCGCTTTCCGTGTAACCGGGGTTAACCTGTGCAGAAGCAGAGGTGGCGTTATTCGGCCCCGCCGCCACACTCACATTGCCGGTGGTCAACACCAAACCCGAAGCAAACGGGAAGTTGGTGAATCCGTTCCGGTTAAAGGTGCCAATCTGCGGGTAGGTGACATTTCCCGTCTGGTTGTTGAACTTGGCCGGAGCGGAAAAAACACCAGGACAGTCGCAGCCTGTAATCAACACACCGTCTCCTGCCAAATGATTCTGCAAAATGTTTTCCACAGTCTGGCCCACCAAAGAAGTGACAGTGAGATTCTGATTCTGGGCAAAAGAATTCAATATTATTAAAATATTGACTATCAATATAATGACGCATTGTTTCATACAAAAAAAAGTTTCAATCAAATAATACTATAACGAAAAAACAATTCAAACGTTACAACTTATTTTCAACTTTTATTCCACCTCAATCTCATCCACGAAAAGCCATGCAGGATGTCCGTAACCCGTGTGACCTTCGGGCAACTGATGACCTGTGATGACAACACGCAGAAAACGAGTGTTGACAGGGGCGAATTTCAATTCGTAGTTTTCAATGCCGTTGATTTGGTCCCAATCCGCCAATGGATATTCCGTATTGGCCACTTCGCGGAATTCCTCACCATCATCCGAAATCAAAACGGTGAAACTCTTCGGATTATATATCCAATCGTTGATGTGGACAATGGAATGAAACGCAACTTTTTGAACATCGATTGGTTGTTGCAAATCAATCGTTGCCTCCAGAGGAGTGCCCCAGAAGCCTATCCAGCGGCCTGTGCGGTAGTTCTGGTTTCCGTGCAGACCGTCGATCAACGTAGGAGCGCCCTCGTAAGCATAATTTTCGTGTGGCTGCTCCTTCAATGTGATCGGCTTCATCGACGATTTCGAGAATCGGAACTCCGTCTTATACTCGGAAGTCTGACCGTCAGGACGTATCAATATGGCACGGAAATCCGCATTTTCCCGAATCTCGATAGGTTTCGTATAAACCTCTCCCCTCTTCGGGTTTTTGCCGTCCAACGAATAGCGAATTTCGCCCTCGCCATATTTGGACAATACGATATGGATACAACCCTCTTCGTAATCTGGGGTAACCTCAGCTTGCAAGTCAAAAATATGGTGCGCATAGTTGTAATGATAGAAGTCATACCATTTCGCCATTCGGAAGCAACGGTCGATAAAATCCTTGTAATCACGTTGTTGAGGCTTGCACCACTGTAATTCCGATAGGGCAGCCATACGTGGCAGCGCGTCGTATTCCACATCCTTGAAACTGTGTACATATTCTCCCCAGATGCAACCTTGTACGCCGATGATGCGCTCTTTCTGCTTTTCGGTAAGTTCTTCAGGCAGCGGACGGAACGCATAAACACGTTCCACGGGCAGGTAGCCGTCAGCGAAAACGGGTTCATTCTCGGGTGTAAGCGACTGTCCTTGACTGAAATAGAGGTAATCTAACGGTGCCATCACCACGTCGTGACCTTTCTTGGCCGCGGTGATGCCGCCTGAAGTGCCGCGCCAGCTCATAATCATCGCACTCTTGCTAATGCTGCCCTCCAGAATCTCGTCCCAGCCAATGATGCGACGACCACGAGCCTTCACCACCTTCTCCATGCGGTTCATCACGTAGCTCTGCAGGTGGTCTTCGGCAGAAAAACGACCGTCGTTGCGCAGGCCTAACTGTGCGATTTTGGCCTGACATTTCGGGCATTCGTGCCAGCGGGTTTTCGGACATTCGTCGCCACCGATATGGATGATTTCGGACGGGAAGACATCCATCACCTCGTTGAGCACATCTTCGAGGAATTTCATCGCGGTTTCGTTGCCGGCACAAATCACCTCATCGGAGACGCCCCAGCGCTGCCAAACCTCGTATGGTCCGCCAGTGCAACCGAATTGCGGGAATGATGCCAACGCGGCCTGCATGTGACCGGGCAGGTCGATTTCCGGAACGATGTTGATGTGACGTTCAGCGGCGTAGGCCACCAGCTCGCGCAACTGCGCCTGCGTGTAAAAGCCACCGTGACGGATGGTGTCGTAGTTGTTGGTGTTGCGCCCAAGCACCGTGCCCTTTCGCCACGACGACGTGTAGGTAAGCCCGGGATAGCGTTTGATCTCCATGCGCCAGCCTTGATCATCAGTGAGATGGATGTGGAACTGGTTCATGTTGTGGAGTGCCATCATATCGATGTAGCGTTTCACAGAGTCGAAGGTCATGAAATGGCGTGCCACATCAAGATGCATGCCACGATAGGAGAATTGCGGATAATCCACAATAGTGCCGGCAGGGAATTTCACGATGTCTGCTTTTGCGCCCACGGGCATACTTTTTCGTAAGGTCTGGATGCCATAGAAAACCCCAGCAGCATCGAATCCTTTGACGACAATCTTGTCAGATGAGATGTCAATTCGGTATGACTCAGGCTGTTGGCAAACTAGCGTATCCAGCATCAGGAAAATGCCCGATGCCGTTTGTTGCTGAATCGGTCGCATCTGTAACTCCACCTTCGTCTGGTCTGAAATATATTCGGAAAGGAATTCGGCTTCCCGTTTCAAAGAATCCTTCTCAGAGTAGAAAATAATCGTGTTCTCCGTCAGCGAGAAAGGCAGACGGCCCGTTACATTGACCTCTTTTGGTAATGGGATCACTTGATAATCAGCTATTTCTACCTTATCTTTGCAACCCATGAATAGTCCGCAAACAACGACCAAGAAGCTTAAAACCCAAAGTTTATGGTACACAAATCCTAATTTCATCATTCATAAAAAATTAAGCTGCAAATATATATAAAATATGAATACTCACTGATGATTAATTATTAACTATTTTGGACGAAAAAAAAACGCTATCGGAGTTGTCGATAGCGTTTTTCTTAAGGAAATCACCCTATAATTAGTCCACGTCGGCGCGCTCCATAGCGTCTTTGTAGTACTTTTGGTTGACGAAGACGTCTTCTTTATACGGGTTGATATGGCGCTTCTTGGACTGTCCGATGATGTAGCATAACGCGATAATGTTGGTCACGAGGGCCAGCGCGCTGATGAAGATCATCATCTTCGGGTTGGCAGCCACAACAGAAGGATCCACCGTGGTGCCCACAACACCGTCAACGGCAGCCTGTCCGCCTGCGGCGTACAGTTGCTCGATGGTGGCGACACCTTCCGGATAGAGGACGGGAAGCGTAGCCCAGCTGAACCACTGTTGACCGTCTTTGAAGGTCTCTTGGAAGAGCGGGAAGACCTGAGCGAACATACACCAGATAGCCAAAGTGTTGGCGCGGTTTTGGATCCAAGCACCGCGGTTCCACAACAGAGCGGCCACCGTCGGGGCGAGCAGCAAAGCAATACCGCAGTACCAGCTGTGCGTCGGCAGGCAGTTGTAGGTGTATGCGAAGTTCCAGATATCATAAATCACGATATAGACCCACGTCATGTCGGCCCAGATCATGTCTTTTTTGTCCTTGGAGGCATAAACGTTCCACCATGCGGTCATACAGAAGATGTTGATGATACCGGCCACGCCGTTCATCACATTGTGCCAGCCGCCGTATTGCCAAACGCCTTCGGAGGTGAGCCACCATTTGTTCCAGCCCATTGCGGCGCTCTCAAAGTCGGAGACACAGGCAATCAGGATGTTAATGGCCACGATGACGAACGGGAACGGTTTGAACCAATGCTTGGCACCGATGCCCCATTTGTATTTGATCATCATAAAGCCGATACATCCGGCGGTGGCGGCATAGAGCTTGGCGTAGTGAAACCAGCCCTGCATATAGACATGGGTTTGGTTCTCCAACGCCCATTGTGCACCGTTGCGCACGCCCACGGCAATCGCGAGGAAGTAGGCCGTCAGGGCGACGGGAATGATCAGGAAGGTGAAGATGCCGCCGAACTTGGTGCGACGGGCGAACTCGTTGAACAGGATGAGACCCACGAGGACGACGAGCAGCATCCCCCATTGGGCCAGGGCGTTAGCCCCATAAACTTGGAAAAACATGGTGATTTAATTTGATTATAATTTGGTTATTATCAATGAACATGGTCTCGCACTGCGCGACTTTGTCGCTTGTACGGGGCTACCGAGCTCTTGTCCCTTCGGGACTGCTCAAGGAAGTGGTTACTCGATAGTGGCTGTTCTACGTGCCTTAGCGAGAGCCCATACGGCCCAGACGGCGGTGAGGACCAGCGACATGGGGACGCCGACGGTGAGCATTTCGCGGAGCATGACCGGGAATCCGCCGGTTTCGAGGGCGGTGAAGAAGGGGTACTGCCAGGTGAGCTCGCCGTTGAGGAGGTGATCGACGATGAGCATCACGGTGCCGCCCCAGAGCATCTTCTCGAGTGCCGGGATGTTGCGCGTGAGCGCGTGTTCTGAACTTTCAATCGCTTTCGCGTTGGCTTTTCTGTAGGCGCTTGTGGCGATGGCCTGCGCCATGGGTACGATAAAACATGACATATTCGTTACTGTTTTTGTTTTTGTTTTTCTTATTTGCCTTCCCCACACTGCGCTTCGCTTGTATGGGGTTAATTGCGCTTCGCACGTTTTGTCTCTTCGAGACTGCTCAAGGTACTATGTTTTAATATATAAGGGTTCTTCCGACCATAACTACTAACTGCTAACCACTAACTACTAACTCCCGAATCTCGACTTCGTTGCCGCGCAGCAACCAGGTATTCTCGCTGTGGCAGTGGGGGCACGTCTTTCCGTGTTTCACCGTCTCGTACTCCTGTTTGCAGTCGTCGCACCAGGTGACAGCCGGGATAATATTGCATTTCAGCTCGCTACCTTTCAGCAGCTCTTCTTTGTCGGCGGCCCAGCGCCAGCAGTGGGTGAGCAGGTGCGGCACCACCGTGGAGACTTCCCCGATGTCCATCACCACTTCGGAGACCCGCTCCACGCGGTTCTCCTCCGCCACCTTCTTTACGTCCCGGATGATGTAGAACACTATACCCAGCTCATGCATGACCTTGTATTTACTTCTCTTTCCCTGTCTGACCCCACACTGCGCTTCGCTTGTGTGGGGTTACTTGCACTTCGTGCGTGTTGCCTCTTCGAGGCTGTTCAAGGAATAAATTCATTTTTTGAAGACGATCTTCGCGGCTCGCTTCAACATGTAGGGCAGGATACCGCTGAACTTGTCCTCTGAGGTGCGCATGATGCTGGCGTCGGGGTTGTCGCGGAAGAGGTGGATAGCGTCGAAAGCGCACTTGGTGGTACAGATGCCGCAACCGATGCAGCGATTCTCATCGACCACCGACGCGCCGCAGCTCAGGCAGCGGGACGTCTCGGTACGTACTTGCTCCTCCGTAAGCGTGAGCGTGTATTCGCGGAACTTGTCAGCCTGCTCGGATACACCTTCCACTTGACGGGAGGAGTTGTCGTAGCTCTCCACCACGATGTCGTCCTTGTCGAGCTCGATGAAGTCGCGGCGGTTGCGTCCGATGGTGAGGTGGCCGTGCTGCACGTAGCGGTGCAACGATTCGGCACCCTCCTTGCCGGTGGCGATGGCGTCGATGGCGAACTTCGGACCGGTGAAGCAGTCACCGCCCACGAAGATGTCCTCTTCGGCGGTCTGGTAGGTCAGTTTGTCGGCCACGGGATAGACGCCACGCACAAACTCCACTTTCGTGTCCTTGAGAAGATCCTTGAGGATGACCGTCTGACCGATGGCGAAGATGACCAAGTCGGCATCCAGCGTAATCGTTTCTTCCTCATTGTATTGCGGAGAAAAACGGTGATCTTTGTCATACACGGAGGTGCATTTCTTGAAGACGATGCCGGTGACCTTGTCGGTACCTAGCACCTCTTTCGGACCCCAGCCGGGGTGGATGACCACGCCGTCCTCGCGGGCCTCGCGGCGCTCCTCCTGGGAGGCGGGCATGATGTCTTCGGTCTCCAACGAGAGCATGGTGACGGATTCGGCACCGCCGCGCATGGCGACCCGCGCCGCATCGATGGCCACGTTGCCGCCGCCGACCACGACGACCTTGCCGCTGACCTTCGTGCCGCAATTGCACGTGTGCAGGAAATCGATGGCCGTGGTGGTTCCGGGCAGATTCTCGCCGGTGATGCCGGGAAGTTTGCCGCCCTGACAGCCGATGGCCACGTAAAAGCCCTTGTATCCTTGATCTCTAAGTTGTTGTATAGTAATATCTTTACCGACCTCCACGCCGGTGCGGATCTCCACACCGATTTCGCGCATGATGTCGATCTCGGCTTTGATAACCTCCTTGTCGAGTTTATAGGACGGGATGCCGTATTGCAGCATACCGCCGGGGATTTCGTCTTTCTCGAACACGGTGGGTTTGTAGCCCATCGTGGCGAGGTAGTAGGCGCAGCTCAGACCGGCAGGGCCGCCGCCGATGATGGCGATCTTCTCCTCCCAGAATTCCTTCACGTTGGAACAGATGTTCACTTCCGGCACGAAGCGGGTTTCTGCCTTGAGATCCTGTTCCGCGATAAACTTCTTCACCGCATCGATGGCGATGGGCTGGTCGATGGTGCCGCGCGTGCAGGCATCCTCGCAGCGACGGTTGCAGACACGCCCGCATACCGCCGGGAATGGGTTCTCGCGCTTGATCAGTTCCAAAGCCTCCGTATATTTGCCCTCGGCAGCCTTCTTCAGATAGCCTTGCACCGCGATATGCGCCGGACAAGCCGTTTTACAAGGCGCCGTGCCAGTCGGATAGCAGTTGATGCGGTTCTTGTCGCGATAGTCCTCATCCCACTTCTCCGGTCCCCACTTCTTGGCATCGGGCAGCTCTTGTTTCGGATAGGTCTGCTCGCCGTGCTTGGTGCAGAGTTTCTGTCCCAGACGTACAGCTCCCGCAGGACAATATTCCACGCAACGACCGCAAGCCACGCAGTTCGTCGGATCCACCTTCGCCACGTAAGCACTACGGCTCATATTGGGGGTATTGAAGAGTTGTGAAGTACGCAACGCATTGCAGATCTTAACGTTGCAGTTGCAGATAGCGAATATCTTTCCTTCACCGTCGATATTGGTCACCTGATGCACGAAACCGTGGTCCTCGGCTTTTTTCAAGATGGCCATGGCCTCGTCGTAGGTGATGTAATGGCCGCGGTTGGTCTCCACCAGATATTCGGCCATGTCGCCCACGCCGATACACCAGTCGCGGTAGTCGTCGGCGCAACCTTCATCCAGTTTCTTGCGTCCATAACGACAGCTGCAGATGCCCACTGCCAAGTGACCCTCATAGCGTTTGAGCCAGTAGGAAATATGCTCAATGTCTGCCGTTTGGTTCTCCATGGAGATAGCCTTCTCCACGGGAATCACGTGCATACCGATACCTGATCCGCCCATGGGCACCATCGGCGTGACCTTCTCTAATGGCAGGAACGTCATGCGCTCGAAAAACATGGCCAACTCGGGGTGCTTGTCCATGAGCTCGACGTTCATGTTGGTATATTCGGCACTGCCGGGCACGAACATCGGCACCCAGTAGATACGAGCGTCACGCTCGAACGAGGTGCCCGCCACAGGACCTTCTTTAGTATATTTGTCGCCATAGTCGTACTCCAGCATTCCGAAGAACGCCAGTTTGTCGAGCAGTTCATCGAACGATTTGTCGTCCGGGGTATAATGTTTTTTAGCGTTCCACTCGTGGAGTTCCGCGTATGTGTGATGCTCTCTTACTTTGAAGAAGTTGCCTGGGAGCATGTCCAAGAGCAGATCCAGCGAGGCTTCGCGGGTTACGGCGTCCATTTCATCCTCAAAGATGCAGGCGAGGCCCCAATACTCAGGGGCGTCGGTCGTCATCTTGATTTTTCCGGGAACGCGGTCCGTGACGTGACGGACGAACTTGATTAACTTGGGGTTCGGGTTCTTGTCCCCTTTGTGTTTCGGGACAAATTTGGTGGACATTTCGGGCATATTACGAATATGTTTGGTGACTTTGTGTAATGACGGCTACTACTACTACCGAGCTCTTGCCCCTTCGGGGCTGCTTGAGGAATGTGTAATGACGGCTACTACTACCGGGCTCTTGCCCCTTCGGGGCTGCTTAAGGAAGTTGTTTTAGAAGCCAATCGGCAAGGTGGTCGAGGCCGAAGCCGGTTTTAGCGGAGATGGGGATGATTTGGGCTTGGGGGTTACGGAGATGGATGTATTTTTTGCAGCGCTCGAGATCGAAGTCGAAGTAGGGCACTACGTCCATCTTGTTGATGATGACGAGGTCGCAGACGGTGAACATGAGGGGGTACTTGAGGGGTTTGTCGTCGCCCTCGGGCACGGATAGGATCATCGCGTTGCATGTGGCGCCGGTGTCGAATTCGGCGGGACAGACCAGGTTGCCGACATTCTCGAGAATGACGAGATCGGTCTCTTCGAGGTCGAGGTTGTCGAGTCCCTGGCGGGTCATCTCCGCATCGAGGTGGCACATGCCGCCAGTGTGCAGCTGGATGGACGACACGCCAGTGGACTCCTTGATTTTCACCGCATCCACGTCGCTGTCAATGTCGGCCTCCATCACAGATATACGAGTTTTGTCTTTGATCCTGTTAATTAGCTGGATAAGAGTGGTGGTCTTGCCGCTTCCCGGGGAAGACATCAAGTTCAGGAGAAAAACCTTCTTCTCTTTCAGTTCCGCACGCAAAGCATCCGCGTCCTTGACATTGTCGGCAAAGACACTCTTCTTGATTTCGATAATCTTGACTTCGTCCATTTTTTGGGGTTTTCAGTAGATATTATGAGGAAAAGCTGGGTGTCAGACCGAAGCTCCATCAATAAATATCTCGCTGGCAAAATTACACAATTTTTAAATCAAATGACCTTTTAGAAAAAAAACATTGGCAGAAACCCTATATCACTATATTTGATTCGGGAATATTGTGTATCTTTGCAGTCTAAATTCAACCTAATATGACAGGCAAAGTAATCATCGTATCCGCCCCGTCGGGCGCAGGCAAAACCTCTATCGTCAAGCACGTTCTGCAATTCCTTCCCGAGCTGCGGTTTTCCACATCGGCAACCACGCGAAACATGCGAGAAGGAGAGATCAACGGAAAAGACTACCACTTTCTCTCTGTCGATGACTTCAAAAAAGGCATCGAACGCGACGATTTCCTCGAATGGGAGGAAGTTTACCGCAACCAATTTTACGGTACCCTCAAAAGCGAAATCCAACGCATCTGGAACGAGGGCAAAACCGTGATTTTCGATGTCGATGTAAAGGGGGGACTCAACATCAAGAAGTTCTTCGGCGACAATGCGTTGGCCATCTTCGTAGAACCGCCCACCATCGAGGAGTTGGAGAAACGCCTGCTAAAACGCGGCACCGAGACCGAAGAGTCGTTGCGGAAACGGGTGGAAAAAGCCGAGTACGAACTCTCCTTCGCCCCGAAATTCGACAAAGTTATCCTCAACGACAATCTCGACACCGCCCGCGAAGAAATGCTGCATACCATTCGCGAATTCCTTGACAAAGAATGAGTTGTAAACAAAAACATATCGCCATTGTCGGGGCTGGAGCTTCGGGAATTTTCTTGGCAAAGAAGCTTTCCGAATCGCCTGACGTGGAGGTTACAGTATTTGAGAAAAACCGCCAAGTAGGCGCGAAAGTACGGGCTTCCGGCGGCGGCAAGGCCAACATCTTCAACCGAGATGTGCGCCCAGAACATTACAACCAATCCGCGTTTATCACACTTCTGCTACAGCAATATTCCCCCAAACAGCTTGAGCATCAATTTAATGACTGGGGCCTGGTTACGGTTTCCGACGAGGAAGGACGTGTATATCCCGCCTCACAGTTTTCCCAAACTGTGGTGGATGTGCTCACCGATTTCACCTCTGCCAATATATATATAAAGACAGAGTACAACATTCAACATATTGAATATCTGCATAACAAATGGAAAATTGACGACTACCCCACCCTGTTCGACACCCTTGTACTCGCATCCGGGTCCCCTGCCGGCATGATTCCCAAAAATCAACGCGACTACAATGGTTACCTTCAGGATTTATCCTTGAAAACCAACAGTTTGCAACCCTCATTGGCCGGCTTCCGGTTGGAAGATTACCCCAGGTCACTGTCGGGCTGCCGTACCAAAGCCATTGCCTCCCTTTTCCAAGGCAACAAGCTGATTCACAAAGAGCCCGGCGAAATCACCTTCAAAGACGACGGGGTGTCCGGGATTGTCATCATGAACCTGTCGGCCTACTACCGCCGGTTGCCTTCCACGAAGAATTGCCGTTTGGAAATCAACCTCACCTACTGGGACGAAAACTTCGACACAGAGACTTATTTACGCGACAATCGCAACACCATGGGACTGTTACATCCGAAATTAGCCGCCTTTTACCAGCAACAGCCCTTTGACCTCCATCGCCTCGCTTTCCAAATCGAAGAGACCTATCCGTTAGAAGGGGCGCAGGTGTGCCACGGCGGCATCGACCTGTCGGAAATCGACAGCCACTTCGCAGCCCGCAAGTACCCCAACCTCTACATTCTGGGCGAAATGCTGGATGTGGATGGCGTGTGCGGCGGATACAATCTGTTTTTCGCATTCGCCTCCGCGGCAATAGCATCAAGCAAAATGATGTAGAGGGTGTGTCATAAGTCCAAAAATCGGCATTTTTCGATTTGTAACTATCTGATAATCAAATAGCAATTTTTACCAAAACAGACTTATGACACACCCTCTACCACCCAATAATTCTTGATTCTGAATTAATACCTCGGCTCCACTCCCATATTGAAGAACATGAACGAGAAAATGTCGGTCACCTCTTCAATGGTCTTGTCTAGGGGCTTGCCGCCGCCATGGCCCGCGTTGCTCTCGATGCGGATAAGGTGCGGCTTGTCGCCGATGTCGCTGTTCTGCAAGGCTGCCGCATACTTGAACGAATGCGCGGGGACCACACGGTCGTCGTGATCCGCTGTCGTCACCAAGATGGCCGGATACTCCTTGCCGTTCTGGATGGAGTGCAACGGAGAGTACTTGTAGAGATACTCGAACATCTCCTTGCTGTCTTCGCTGGTACCGTAATCCACTGCCCAATAGCGGCCGATGGTGAACTTGTGATAGCGTAGCATGTCCATGACACCCACCTGCGGGATGGCTACAGCGAAGAGGTCGGGACGTTGATTCACGACCGCGCCGACCAGCAAACCGCCGTTGGAACCGCCCTGCAAGGCCAATTTCTCCTTGCACGTATATTTCTGGGCGATGAGGTATTCCGCCGCCGCAATACAGTCGTCGAACACGTTCTGCTTCTTCATCTTCGTGCCGGCCTCATGCCACTCCTTGCCATATTCACCACCGCCGCGCAGGTTCACGACCGCCAACACCCCGCCTTGTTCCAACCATGCGATGCGGCTCGCACTGAAACTAGGCGTAAGCGAAATGTTGAAACCACCATAACCATAGAGCAGCGTCGGGTTGTTGCCGTTCATCTTGATGCCTTTCTTGTAGGTGATAAACATCGGGACCTTCGTGCCGTCTTTCGAGGTGAAGAACTTCTGAACCGTCTCGTAGTCATCGGAATTGAACTTGATTTCGGACTTTTTGTAAAGAGTGGATTTATTGTTTGTGACATCGTAACGGTAAATGGCAGCCGGGGTAATATAGGAAGTTACCGTATAGAACGTTTCGGTGTCTTCAGCCTCGCCACCGAATCCGCCGATGGAGCCGATCATATCGTTGTCGAGGTTGGTGATGAATTTACCACTCTCGTCAAAAACCTTCACTAACGAGCGAGCATCCTTGGTGTAGTTGGCGACCAACCGATGGCCGACATGGCTGACACCTGAGAGCACTTCGCCCTTTGACATGGGAATGAGGTCGGTCCAATTGGCGGGCATAGGATTATCCATCGGGATGCTAATCACCTTATACTCAGGCGCATCGTGGTTAGTCATCACGATAAGCTTGCCGTCCATCTCGTCCACCACAGAATAGTCGTCCTTGAAATCAGTCACCACTTTCACGAACTGTGCGTTAGACTTATCCAGATCTTTGAAATACAAACAATTACCTGATGTAGATTCGCTTCCGTAAATCACCAGATAGCGTTTGTTGACCACTTCGGCATTGAAGCCAATGTTTGGATTGGAAAGGTCTTCGTAAGCCAGCTGGTCAGCCTTTTGGTCGGTGCCGACTTTGTGATAGTAAAGTTTTCCGTTCTCATTCACACCGGAAAGCTCGTTTTTCGGCTTCGGGTAGCGGCTGTAAAAGAAACCGTCGTCCTTCCAGGCGATGCTGGAGAACTTCACCCATACAAGGTGATCGTCCAACACCTTGCCTGTCGCAATGTCCTTGACATAGATCTCCTGCCAGTCGCTACCGTTACGGGAGATGGCGTAACCGAGATACTTACCGTCATCAGAGATGCCGAGTGTGGAGAGTGCCACGGTTCCATCGTCGGAGAGTTGGTTAGGGTCAAGCAGCTCAATCGCCTCACCGTCAAGGGAGTTCTTGTAGTAAAGCACGCTCTGGTTCTGCAAACCGTCATTGCGGTAGAAGAAGTAGCGGTCGCCCTTTTTCCATGGTGCCCCCTCTTTGGGGTAGTTCATAATGTCCTTCAAATGTTCTTTCATCTTCTCGCGGTAAGGAATCTGCGATAAGAAGTTCTGGGTCACTTCGTTCTGCGCCTTCACCCACGCGGCGGTTTCCTCGGAATAGTCGTCCTCCAACCAGCGGTAAGGGTCTGGCACAGCCACTCCGAAATACAGATCGACGGTGTCGCATTTCTTGGTTTCGGGGTATTCCACCTTCGGAATCTCGCTATTTTTCTTGTGACATGCTGCAAGCATAATGATAGTGCTTAATGCTAAAATACTGATAGTTAGTTTTTTCATTGATATGATTTTAATGATTTAGGAAATGCAAAGATAGTTTTTTTTAGGCAAAAGGGAACAGGCAACAGGCAATAGTAATTTCCCTGAGCTTCCAAATATTTCCATTTTATTCCAAAAACTTTCAAAAATAAACTATTTCATTATGGCAACTTACCCTATTATTCTTCTTAAAATATTGGATAACAATATTTTATATTAGTTATCAACAAATAATCGCAACTTGTGAGTTATCAACATTTTATCGTTAATGTTTATTTGTGTTCATAACTTTTTTCCATTCTATTCCATGCTGATTATCAAACATTTACATCACTAATTAACTAACAATTATTTACAAACAAGAGATTTATGGAAATTGGTTTTGGAAAAATTATATTTTTGTCGTCTCAAAAAAATATTATTGAAAGGCATAGAATAGAATTATGGCAACGGAATACGGATATTGGGAAGTCTCCATAGAGAAGAGCGGACGGCTGAAGCTGCCCACCGCCCTTCTGCGTTCGTTGTCAGAGGACGACCGCAAGAAATTCTATGTCACGCACGGTTTCGGTGAATACATCATGTTATGGTCGGAGAAGGCCTACCGCAAACAGATGGACTACATGAACTCGCTCGACCGTAACCTGACCCGCGTCAAACTGTACCGGAACGCCTTTTTGCGCAACACCGCCATGCTGGAGTGCGATGCCCAAGACCGCATCGTGATTCCGAAACCGCTGATGGAGATGTATTCCATCGAAAAAGATCTGGTTATGATATTAGACAACGGACAGATCGAGATGTGGAACAGCAAAAAGTATCACGAGAAGTTCGACATGACTCCCGAGGATTTGGAGAAACTGAACGAGGAGATGCATCTCGGACACTATTTGCCAGAAAAGGAGGGGTCTAATGGAATATCATAACCCCGTACTCCGTCAACTTTCTGTAGATTATTTGGTTAGCGACCCTAACGGGGTTTATGTGGATGTCACTTACGGTGGCGGCGGACACTCCCGCACCATTATGGAGAAGTTGGAGCAAGGACGGCTCATCGCCTTCGACCAAGACGCGGACGCACAATCGCAGCTCATTGAGAACGAGCGTTTCACGTTCGTAGCCTCAAATTTCAAAAACCTCAGCCGCTTTCTGAAATATCATCAAGCCTACCCCGCTGACGGCATCTTGGCCGACTTAGGCGTCTCGTCGCATCAGTTCGACACGCCAAATCGCGGCTTTTCTTACCGCGAGGACGGTGCATTAGACATGCGCATGAACGCACAGTCGGGCAAATCCGCGCAAGACATTGTCAATGAGTACGATGAAAGAGCTTTGAGCGACATCTTCTACCGTTACGGCGAGCTATCCGACGGTCGCACCCTCGCCCGTCGCATCGTCAAAGCCCGCGAAGAGCACCCCATCCTCACCACCCAACAGTTAGTGGATGCGCTACGGCCTTCGTTGATTCGCGGCAAAGAGAACAAATCGCTTTCCAAAATTTTCCAAGCTATCCGCATTGAGGTCAACCAAGAGATGGTTGTTTTGGAAGAATTTCTAACTCAAACTATTGATGCACTGAAAGTTGGAGGTCGATTGGTCATCATTTCATACCATTCATTGGAAGACCGTATGGTGAAGAATTTCATGCGTTCAGGCAATCTGAGCGGTGAAGTTGAAAAGGACTTTTACGGCAACCCGCTGACTCCTTTCAAGCTAATCACCCGCAAGGCATTACAACCCGAAGATGAAGAAATCAACGTTAACCCCCGCGCACGCAGCGCTAAAATGCGCGTCGCCGAAAAAATAATCCCCGTCGATCATGGAAACAACATCTAAAAACAACAATCGTAACAAGTCCGAGAAGACCAAATTCGGCAACTTCTTCTCCAACATCTTCGGCGGAGAGATATTGGTGAACAAGAAGATGCGTCCGTGGTATTTCTATTTCTTCTTTGTGCTCATACTCGTCACTTCACTGGTAATCAGCGAACAACGGATTCGGGCCAAGGAGAAAGAGATCATACAATTAGAGAACATATACAAAGAGGAAATCAGTAAACTGAAAGCGAACAATCAGTTCATTCCCTACGAAAAGAACAAAATCCTTATCCAGAAAATGCAGGGAAAAGGTTTCATAACGGATGAAAAACAGAGTTTCACAGTAAAAGAGAGCCCAAAACCGGTGCAAAAGCGTCGATGGTTCAACAGAAAGGAGCGAAAACATGAGAACAAGTAACAAACAAGAGGCTTCCCCTTCGACCCTTCGCCGCATGACGGTCGTCTATCTGCTGATGATGCTGTTGGGTATCGCCTGCTTTGTAAAGATCCTATACCTTTCCATCGTGGAGCGTGCTGTGGCATCTGGCACATCCGACAAATGCGTTGATACCACTGACCCTGATTGGATGGACAAGGTGAGCGACGACACCTATTGCTATGTACGTGAGAACTCGCTTCGACCGGTGCGTGGCGAAATCTACGACGACCACGGCCGGGTTCTCGTGGCCAACTTCACCGTTTTCGAAGTCGCCTTCGACGGCAAAGGTTTCGCCAAAGAGTACGCCGACACGCTGAAAAAGAATCCGAAAGCGTACGATGAGATCTTCAAACAGCTGTCCGAAGACTTCTATCATCAGTTCAAAGACAGATTCCCGAAATACACCGCAGACTATTACTATCAATTTTTCACGAAAAACATCCAGAAGAAACGCTATTCCACCCTTTTTCCCGTGAAAGATTGGGACGAAGAGTCTTGGGTGATGGGGGTGGATACGGCATTCATCAAAAACAGACCTTATTTATATAAATATGTACAAGGGGTGAAATCGGGCGACTCGATTCGTAAAAGAATTCTGCGTACCCATTTCAACTATGTGCCTGCCAATGTGCGCATCAATCCCTACGGGGAGATGGCGAAAAGAACCCTCGGCATCGAAACGCCTGACCGCCAATACGGACTAGAGCACACGATGAACGCCATTCTCGCTGGTGTGGAGGGTAGTAAGAAATATTTGGAGCTCAATCACGCCAAAGTTCCCCTCAGAGAGCGTCTTGATCCAGAAGACGGACATAACATCCACACAACCATCAAGTTAGAGATTCAACATGCAGTACACAACGAGCTTTCAAGGAAACTCACGGAACTGAATGCCGAATGGGGTTGTGCCATTGTGATGGAGACCAAGACTGGTGAGATCAAAGCCATTTCGAACTTGCGCCGCGCCTCTTCCGACGGTTCATACTACAACGAAAGCATGGAATACGCTCTCAACGCCAAGGTGGAACCAGGTTCTACGTTCAAAATCGCTTCTTTGTTAGCGTTTTTGGAGAAAACCCCGCACGACACTTCCGCCATGTACCCGATGTTCAATCACACTTTTGAGTTCCCCACGAAATCGGGTGGCGTAAGACGCTATCACAAAAGCGACTCCAAAGTGCACGGGGAGACCTTAGGAACACCTGACGAAATCATCCAACGTTCCTCCAATATCGGTATCGCTTCCATGATTTTCCATGCGTATGGGATGAAAAACTTCCACGGTTACTATACTCAGCTGAAGAACATGGGCATGTTCGACACCATCCACACGCAACTCGGCGACATTCTACCGGCCAAGATTAAAGATGGCACACGCGATTTTAACACCTACTATGCAACCTGCTTCGGTGCAGGTTTCACCATTCCGATTTTGCGTACACTGACTTATTACAACGCCATCGCTAATGGAGGAAAGATGATGGCACCGCTGTTTGTTCGCTATGTTACAAACACTTACGATACAATACAACGTTTTGAACCGCAAGTACTGAAAGAGCATATTGCTTCCGACTCAACTATCATAAGAGCCCGGAAATATCTCGAACAGGTCGTGTGGGGCAAATACGGTACGGCTCGCAGGTTCCGTGACGAGAACTGCATGTTCGCCGGTAAGACTGGCACACGTGACATTTGGGATGAGAAGGCGGGAGCATACCGGACAGACATCAACGCGGTCTCTTTCTGCGGTTATTTCCCGATGGATAAGCCGCAATACACGATGATCATCTACATTTATGGCGTGCCTTATCACAGCGATGTTGCAGCGGATGCTTTCGCGAAAATCGCACGCAGTATCATGAACAGCGCCAACTACAGCGCAACCCGCAGTGCCGCCGACTTCCCATTCACGCCATTGGGACGCACAGCCCCCATCCGTACACAGTTCTTCAACACCCTGCTGAGCGGTTTGGGATATGACACAGTGGCTTACGAAAGAAGCATCCCTTATATGCGTG
The DNA here is from genome assembly GCA_946409645.1 of uncultured Bacteroidales bacterium. Taxonomy (GTDB): domain Bacteria; phylum Bacteroidota; class Bacteroidia; order Bacteroidales; family WCHB1-69; genus F23-D06. The sequence continues at coordinate 30,924 of CAMJXE010000009.1, read as the reverse complement.
TGGACAACACCGACACGAACCGCCATGTGACTGCCGTTGCTTTGCCTCTGAACACCTTCCAGAAAATGCCAGACGTGCGAGGGATGCTCGCCTCCGATGCTGTAACAGAACTCATACGCGCCGGCTACAACCCGCGCATCATCGGCAAAGGACGTGTCAAGTCACAAGTCCTCGACAATTCCTCTGGAATAGTGAAATTATACCTCGACCATTGAGAATCGGGCGTATGCGACACGCCAATGCAAAACCGAGAATCATAAACCTCAATAACCCTTAACCAATAACCCTTAATCCTAAAAAGACAATGAAACTGGATATACTCCTTAAAGCGTTGCGAACATGCGAGGTGACGGGATCCCCTGAAATAGATATCACGGAGATTCTATTCGACTCGCGTGCCGTGACCACACAGTCTGAGGGTTCTTCGCAACTCTATGTGGCACAACGTGGCACGCAGACCGACGGGCATAAATACATCCCGAATGCCATTACGCAGGGATGCCGTGTCATCGTTTGTGAAGTGCTGCCCGAACAAATCGAGGAAAAGGTCTGCTACATCAAAGTATCTGACAGTTCTGTTGCTTTAGGGATGCTTGCCGACGCCTTCTTTGGCCACCCGAGCCGCAAACTGAAGCTGACGGGTATAACGGGAACAAACGGCAAGACCACGACTGTAACGCTACTACATCGACTGTTTATGTCCCTAGGTTATCACACAGGACTTATCTCCACAATAGTCAACAAGATAGACAATGATGAGATTCCAACCTCACACACCACGCCCGACGCTGTGGAACTCAACCGTCTGCTGGCGCAAATGGTAGAAAGAGGATGTGAATACTGTTTCATGGAGGTAAGCTCTCACGCTCTCTGTCAGCACCGCGTGACGGGATTGCGCTTTGCGGGTGCACTCTTCAGCAATATCACCCACGACCATCTGGACTTCCATAAGACCTTCGCCAACTACATTGCTGCGAAAAAATCCTTTTTCGACAAGCTGCCCAAGACCGCTTTTGCATTGACTAACGTGGACGACAAGAACGGTCGCGTGATGGTGCAGAACACCAAGGCCGCCATCCACACATACAGTTTGCGCACTGCCGCCGATTTCAAGGGCATCGTGATGGAGAATGCATTCTCAGGATTGCATCTGCGCATCAACAATCGTGAGGTATTCTTCAAATTATGCGGTAAATTCAACGCTTACAATTTGTTAGCTATTTATGGCGCTGCCGTTCTTTTAGGGATGGACGAAGACGAGGTGTTGAGAAACATGAGTATGCTCGACAGTGCCGCCGGCCGTTTCCAAATGTTGCACAACAAAGAGGGTGGCACTGCCATTGTTGATTACGCGCACACGCCCGATGCCCTCGAGAATGTGCTCAAAACCATCCGCGACATCGTGGGCAAAGATGCCGAAGTGATCACCGTAGTGGGTTGCGGAGGAGATCGCGACGCGTTGAAACGTCCTGAAATGGCAGCTATTGCATGCAAATACAGCTCCAAAGTTTTGCTCACTTCCGACAATCCGCGCACCGAAGACCCGCAATCTATCTTGAACGACATGATTCAAGGAATACCTACCAGCAAATCACGACAGGTGTTAGTGATAGAAAACCGCCACGAAGCTATCAAAACCGCCTGTATGATGTTGCAAAGCCAAGGAGTGTTGTTAGTGGCGGGGAAAGGGCACGAAACTTATCAGGAAATCAACCACGTTCGCCATCATTTTGATGATACGGAAGAAATAAAAAAATGTTTTAATATTCAATAAATCTACAAGTTATGCTATACTATCTCTTCGCTTGGCTGCATCTGCAAAAGTACCCTGGCACGGGTATCTTCCAATATATTTCGTTCCGTTCTGCTACCGCGTTCATTTTAGCACTGTTCATCTCCGTCGTTTGTGGTAAGTTTTTTATTAATTATCTAAAAAAGAAACAGATAGGAGAAACTGTTCGCGATTTAGGACTGGCAGGACAGAATGAAAAAGCTGGTACACCGACGATGGGAGGACTGATTATCATTGCCTCCATCCTTATTCCCGTGTTACTGGTTTGTCAACTCTCCAACATCTATATTCTGTTGATGATTTTCACCACTGTTTGGCTGGGATTCTTGGGCTTTGCTGATGACTATATCAAAGTTTTCAAAAAGAACAAAGAGGGACTTTCACCTCGTAAGAAACTGATCGGACAAATCCTGCTCGGCTTAGTAGTGGGTTGCGTCATGTACTTCCACCCCGATGCCATGATTTGCGAAAAGAGCGTCCATCATCAAGGAGTAACACAAGTGAATGCTACTGAGCTGTTAAAAGTTGAAAATCAAGAAAATGCACATACTCCGAGATTGTTCGACCAACCGCATCATTCATCGAAAACCACCATTCCGTTTTTCAAGAATCACGAGATGGATTATGCCGCACTGACTCGTTGGTTAGGCGACAAGACGGGTAAATGGTCGTTCCTATTCTTCATTCCTATCATCGTCTTCATCATTGCGGCTGTTTCCAACGGCGCAAACCTCACCGACGGATTGGACGGATTAGCGACCGGCACCACCGCATCAATAGCGGTCGGCATTGCCCTATTAGCTTACGTATCGGGCAACGTCATCTTCGCTTCCTATCTGAATATTATGTACATACCTAATATCGGCGAGTTAGTGATATTCATATCCGCCGTCATCGGCGCCTGTATCGGTTTCTACTGGTGGAACTGTTATCCAGCGCAGGTGTTCATGGGCGACACCGGTAGTCTGACTCTCGGCGGCATCGTAGCTGTTTCATGTATCATCATCCGTAAAGAGCTCCTCATCCCAATTCTCTGCGGCATATATTTGGCTCAGTCAGTGTCTGTTATCATGCAGGTATCTTACTTCAAATATACCAAGAAAAAGTATGGCGAAGGTCGCCGCATCTTTCTGATGGCACCGCTTCATCACCACTTCCAGAAAAAAGGGTTGCACGAATCGAAGATTGTACAGCGGTTCATCGTTGTAAGCATGCTGCTCGCCGTGCTGACCCTCGTCACCCTCAAAATACGCTAACCTCGCAAATCACGTAACCTCTAAAACTCATTAACGTGTAAACACATAAACCTTAAACCACAAACCTTAAACCATAAACCTTAAACCATAAACCTTAAACCACAAACCTTAAACCTTAAACCATTATGCCTACAAAAAAGACCAATAGTTTCCGCCTGTTTGAGCAAGCAAAAGAGACTTCGAATCCGCGCGTGGGAACGCTGTCGGAGCAACTCATCAGATTACGTCAGAAGAACATTGCCGAATCGCTTTCCGATTTTGAAGGCAGCGCGCACAAACTGGAGCACGTAAAGAGCTTCGCCGGTGTCGATTTCATTGACGACGCACGTTCCACCAATGCCAACGCCGTCTGGTATTCATTACAATCCATGACCAAACCGACCGTTTGGATTACCAACATTGACTCTCCGGAAATCTTAAGTGACGATATCCTCAAAGAGGTAGGGAAGAAAGTCAAAGAAGTTGTGTTACAAGGGGTTTACAATATCGATGTCTATCAAAAAATCGCCGAGTTGGGGATTCCAGTGATGATGACGATGAGCATGGAAGATGCGGTAAACCATGCCTTCTACTCATGCCAGAAGGGATATACCGTACTGTATGCACCCGGAATCCACGGCAACAGCCAGGCGACTTACCGTGAGCGCGGCGACCGTTTCAAAGCATCCGTCGCTCAACTTTAAAGCAGAAGCGTCATGGATACAGACATTGCGACAGCAAAGGTACCGTTTCTGCAACGGATACACCTGAAGGCCGACAAAATCATCCTGATTTTGGTGGTATTTCTGACCGCTATCTCCATCGTTATGGTATATAGCATGAGAGGAGATGTGGTGTTTAACCATTTGAAACACCTGTTATTCGGCTATGCGGGCATGTTCGTCGTTTATCATGTTGACTACCGAAAACTCGGAGTATTTGCGCCCTTTTTTCTTGCCCTTGCCGTCGTGTTGCTGATACTGACCATGCTATCGCAGGCGGTGCGGGGTGTCACCATTTTCGGTCGCGATGTGCAAACGTTTTATATCATCGGATTCCTGATTATTTTCTATATTTCCAATTATATCGCACGTTTGCTTCATAACACTGGTGAGATAACCACATCAAATGTCCGCTTTCTCTTTGCCTTATTGGGTCTGTTCTGCGGAGGCATCGCAACCATGAATATGTCAACGGCTATCATCCTCTTTATCACAGGTTTAGTACTCTTTTTTGTAGGCGGATTCAAAATGAGAGACATTGCGGGGTTGGTTGGTGTGGTTTCGGCGGTGCTGATTGTGGCCGTGATAGTGGCCGTGAATCTCAGCGACGAGAAAAAAGCAGGATTCGGACGTATGGCGACCTTCATCAATCGACTGGAATACTACATCACCAAAGACAATACCGATGGTTATGGCGACCAGATGATCTTGGCGCGGGCGGCCATCGCACGCTCGGGATTCAACCCCGCCGGCCCTGGCAAAGGGGTCATCAAAAATCGGCTGCCTGAGAAAGAGACCGACTATGCATTCGCATCCCTGTTCGAGGAGACGGGCATCGTGGTGGGAGTGGCTGTGCTCCTCTCCTACCTCATCATCTTTTACCGAGCTCGAAAAATCGCCAAGGAGGCGACCGGAACCTTCGGCAGACTTCTATCATTCGGCATCGGATTTTGGTTTACTTGTCAAGCACTCGTTCATATTGGAGTGAACTGCGAATTACTACCTACCACAGGACAGACGTTGCCCTTCATCAGTAGCGGCGGTGCCTCACTCTTCGTCTCCGGTTGTGCCATGGGAATGCTTCTCAACATCGGAAAAGTCTCCAACGAAGAAAGTCAAAAGGAGAACCCCATGTCATACTTCGAGCGTTCATAATAAAACATCATTCACCAAGCTGCCCCATAGAGGTAAGGAGCACAAAAGCAGGGGCGTGAGCCCATGTAATCAAAATGGGGGCAAGCCCCTGTAAAGAATCATGATCCAGATCAACAAACTATCGGTAAACTTCACAGGAGACTTCCTCTTCAAGGACATCTCGTTTGTAGCGGGCGACAAAGACCGTATCGGCCTGGTGGGGCATAACGGCGCAGGAAAATCCACGCTGCTGAGAATCATCCACCGCGACCTGGAACCGGCCACTGGGACAATGGTCATCACCTCCGGTCACCGAGTAGGCTACCTGCCGCAGGAGTTGGTTGGCAATTCCCCACTGTCGGTATGGGAAGAGGCCATAACCGCATTCTCGGAAATCAAGGTCATGGAACGCAAAATGCAGCAGATTTCCACGGAACTGGCCGAACGTACCGATTACGAATCTGAAGAGTATGCAAAGCTAACCCAACAGCTTTCCGACCTCAACGATCAATATAATCACTTGGGGGGCAACACAATGGATGCCGAGACCGAGAAAGTTCTCCTCGGGATGGGCTTCCTGCGTGAAGAGTTCCATCAACCCATGTCCTCTTTCAGTAATGGCTGGCAGATGCGTGTCTGCCTCGCCAAGATTCTCCTGCAAAAGCCCGAAATCATTCTCCTTGACGAGCCCACCAACCATCTTGACATCGAATCCATACAGTGGCTCGAAGATTACTTGGCCAACTACGACGGTTGTGTGATTCTGGTTTCCCACGACCGCGCCTTCCTCGACCGTGTAACGAACCGAACCGTCGAAATCACGTTGGGTACCATTCAAGACTACAAATGCAGCTACTCAAAATATGTGGAACAACGTTTAGAACGCATTGAGAGCCAACAATCCGCATACGAAAATCAGCAAAAAGAGATTGCACAAATTGAACGTTTCATCGAACGATTCCGCTATAAAGCCACAAAAGCGCGTCAGGTTCAAAGCCGCATCAAGATGCTGGAAAAGATGGATCGAATTGCTGTGGATGAATACGACAACAGTGCCATCTCGTTCAAATTTCCACCCGCACCGCACTCGGGATTGGTCGTGGTGGAAAGCAAAAACCTCAGCTTGGGGTACGACACGAAACCAAGCGTGCTCAAGAACGTGGATTTCCGTCTGGAACGTGGAGAGCGTGTCGCTTTCGTGGGACGCAACGGCGAGGGTAAATCCACCATGGTGAAAGCCATCGTGGGGTCGTTACCACTTGAAAGTGGGGAATTACAACTTGGCTATCAAGTGGTTGTGGGTTATTACGCCCAAAACCAAGCGCAATTACTGAATCCTGAAAAAACAGTATTTGAGACGATTGACGACGTAGCTGTCGGGGATATTCGACCGAAAATACGAACCATCTTAGGCAGTTTCCTCTTCGACACAGAAGACACCGAAAAGAAAGTGAAGGTGCTGTCGGGCGGCGAAAAAGCACGCCTTGCCTTGGCTAAGTTGCTACTTTCCCCTTTCAACCTGCTCATCCTTGACGAGCCGACCAACCATCTCGACATGCCTTCCAAAGACGTGCTCAAGAATGCGCTGTTGCAATATGAGGGGAGCTTGATCTTAGTTTCCCACGACCGAGACTTCCTGCAAGGGTTAACCTCGAAAGTCTATGAGTTCAAGAATCACCAAATGCATGCCTTCACAGGAGATGTCTATGATTTCTTAGCGCAACGCAAAATGGAGACTCTCAACGAATTACAAAGTCGTAATACCATTGCCACTAATGCATCTGGCGAGAAAACCTCTTCCAATAAAGAGCTGTGGGAACAAAAGAAGCAACGCGAGGCCGACGATCGCAGACGAAAAAACCGTCTCAAAAAAATCGAAGAGGAAATATCCCTTTTGCAAAAGAAACTCGCCGACACCGAAACGCAATTAGCTGACCCCGAGCACCATGCCGAAGCCATCGCTTCAGGAGAACTCTACAACACTTACGAATCGCTGAAAAACAGCATCGAAGAGAAAGAGATGGAATGGTTAGAGCTGAGCGAAAGCTAAAAGCCAGTCTATTGTATTGTCCCGAAATTATTTGGAAAGTTTCGGGAAAAAACGAGGCGTTTGCTTACAATGATCCGCATAACCCGGATATTTTGAGGTGCTAATCTCCTCTGCAAAGGAACTGCTTCCTTGGAAAAGGGCAATGAGCAGAACTGCCCCAATAAGTGTCCAATTGATGATGCCGATGCCGCCTGCAATAGAGAAAACGTAAAATGCACACCATGTTCCTTGTTCGCCAAGATAGTTCGGATGAAGACTTCTACTCCAAAGTCCGACCGTATTATAGCCTTTGTTGTACGGTGCCGGCAGTTCTTCCAGTTTTTTCCCTTCGCCAATCATCTTCCACTTGGTGGTCTGAAAAGACCACTGTTGCTCGTCGGCGATGGTTTCGTAGAGGATGAAGCCTAACATCAGGAGCGCAGCCACAACATCCAGCCAGCCGAAAGGCTTGTCAACATTCATCAGCACAAGAGCGGGGAATGTGGTCATCAAGACGAGAACGTTTTGGTAAACACTGATAAAGAAAAGGTTGAACAGTGTCCATTTCCAATGCGGCTGGAACTCTTTCTTAGCCCGAAGCACTTCCCAACGATAATCCTCCTCTCCTTCCCAGAACTTGAGTTTATAAGCCCCTTTACGACCGAAATTAAAGGTCAAACGAGTACCCCAAAGTGTTACAAGGCAAGCCATTACAATTAAGCGTGTTGTCATACCGCCATTAGCCGCCACTATCCAAACGTAGGCAATGGGCAGAAGACTCCACAGTTTGTCCATTTGACTGTTGTTGTTGGTAAGTTCACCTACCACAAAACAGAACAGAGCACTGCATCCTGTAATAATGCCTAAAATTTTCAGTGTTTCAATTTGCACATCTGTAAGGGCTGGTCCTACAACGAAATAAAGGATCGGGCACGCAATAATTGATATGCCAAGGATTGTTCCAACAAGTTTTATATTCATATTGATAATAATTTAATTGTTCAAAGCAGAATAAAGCTGGCTTTTAGATAGTCGCAACGCTTTTTGAGGCGGCAAAAATACAATTTATTTTTATCAAATAATTATTTTGACCAAAGATATTTAACAAACATATAGATAAGTAAAACATCATCTATAGAAGTAATAATAAAAAAGAGTATTTTTGCAGTTTGATAAGCATTAGAGATGAAAAACCAAGATAACCGGAAAGCGTTTGCTCGAAAAGAACTCTCGAAGATCCTCATCGCTATCACAGCCTTGATTATAGGTAGTGTATGCTATTATTTCTATATTAGAGAAGATGCACTCCACATTGCGGAAAAGCGAGCAGAGACCACTTTGAGTAGCACAGAAAAGATGATCACCGTCCGTATGGAGAGGATTGAAACGGCTGTGAATGCATTACGGCCCATGGCGGAATATGCTCTCGACGACCCGGATGCGATGTATGAAATTGCCAAACACATTGAGGAGGCCAGCCCACTTATCATGGGTGCTTGTGTCGCCTTCAAGCCGAACTATTTTCCTAAAAAAGGGCATTGGTATGAAGCCTACGTAGGATACCAGCACGGCAGCGACACCCTCGTTACCACTCAATTGGGGAGTAAAAAGCACGACTATGTCCACATGGATTGGTTCGAGAAAGGCTTGGTTTCCCAAAATGGTTTTTGGAGCGACCCTTATTACGACAACGCCGGAGGGAAAACATTCGTGATAACCTACACTTGTCCTATTTTTGACAGTTTAGGCCACGCCGTGGGCGTAATAGGCGCAGACATTTCCCTCGACTCGCTCGCCAGCATCATCAAAAAAGTTAATCTTTACACCCACAGTTTTTGCACTCTAACCACCAGCGATGGAGAAATACTGGTGGACCCGTCTGCATCGAATAAGAAAAAGGGCAAATTCCATGTTTTCTCAAATAAAATTGAAGGTAAGAATTTGGCACTGTCCATCACGATTTACGACTCTGACATGTACGCTCGCTTACGAAAATCCACCCTCTTCTTCACACTCATGGCCCTCACAGCTGTATTCTCGGTCCTCTTTATCGCCCACCACGCCATCCAAAATTTATGGCAACTGAATGAAGTACGAATGAAAGAGCAACACATTGAAGACGAACTCACTATCGCCCGCAGTATCCAAGAGTCACTATTGCCCTCTGAAGAGACATCAAAAACATTCAAAACAATAGAAATCAAAGGATTGCAAATCCCTGCCAAGTTTGTGGGTGGCGACTTGTTCGACTACTACGTACGTGGCAACAAACTCCTGTTTTGTATCGGGGATGTTTCCGGCAAAGGAGTTCCAGCTGCATTACTGATGGCCATTTCCCACAGTTTGTTCCGGACAATATCCGCCCACTATGATCGCCCCGAGAAAATCATGGAGGAGCTCAACAGCAGTGTTAGCGACAATAACCCTGACATCATGTTCATCACGCTATTCTTGGGCATCTTGGATTTGTCAACTGGCGTGATCAACTATTGCAATGCCGGTCATAATCCGCCAATCATCATCAAAAATGGCGATGCACACTATTTAGACACCCAACCTTCTCTCATCTTAGGCGTTGAGCCCACAGCTCAATATACTGCAAATGAGCTGACATTGGCTCCAGGAGACACACTGTTCCTCTACACCGATGGTCTGACTGAAGCTGAAAACGCCCAAAAAGAAGTTTTTGGGGACGAGAGGGCACTGAAAACCGCCGCCCGCTTCAGCACTCAAACGGCTGAACAGCAAATAGAGCAAATGCACCAAGCGGTTCACCAATTCGTTAACAATGCCGAACAAAGCGACGACCTCACCTTGCTCTCCATTCGATACATCCATAGCAACGACACACTTGTCTTGGAGAACAACATCATGGAACTCGACAAGTTAGAACCCTTCTTGATGAAATTCTTCGAGCAGGAAAACATTGATATGTCGCTGCTGCCACAATTCGACCTTGCCCTTGAGGAGGCAACGACCAATGTCATCATGTATGCCTATCCTGAAGGTGAAAAGGGTACAGCAGAACTCACTCTGGAGATGAAAAACGGTCAACTCCACTCGGTCTTGACCGACTCAGGCGTTCCCTTTGACCCACTGCAAACCCCTGAGGTGAACCTTGACGTTTCGTTGGAGGAACGCAAAATCGGCGGCCTCGGTATCCATCTCATCAAGGAGATCATGAACGAAGTCAGCTATGAATACAAAGATGGCAAGAATGTCTTGAGCATGATATATAATGTGTAATCATTGATAAAATAATAACATGAAAAAATCAGCACCATTAACAAAAACCCAGTACGGTCTATATGTGGAGTGTATGAAACACCAAGGCGAAGCGTGTTATAACATACCCTATTTATATACATTCGACGGCAATTTGGACGAGCAGCGGCTTTGCCAGGCTATCGAGGCTGCAGTGGCAGCACACCCCACCCTATTCACCCGGATAGAACTGGACGGTGATGGCGAACCTATGCAGATGATTGACGAATCGGAGGTTTCAAGTTTCAAAATTCAGATTTCAAGCTGTACTGACATAGAGACTGTAAAGGCTCAGTTTATTCAGCCGTTCCATATTGTGGGCGACAGGCTGTTCCGTCTCCAAATGCTGAAAGACGGCGAACACTACTACCTATTGCAGGACATTCACCACATTATCAGTGACGGTGCATCGAGAAAGGTGATGATGGCCGACATCGAGAAGGCCTACCGAGGAGAGACGCTTCAACCCGAGGCAAAGACAATGGCCGATGTGGCAATAGCGGAAAAAGTCAGGAGCAAATCGGCTGACTTCGAGGCTGACAAGAAATGGTATGCGGAAAACTTTGACTGTGGTGACGTGTATAGTCCACTAATGGGTGACATACTTACCGAAGGGGAAAAGGCAAGCGGCGAGGCCAAAGTGACGCGACAAATGAACATAGAGGAAACTGAAGTGGAAGCTTACTGCCAAAAGCACGGCATTTACAAAAGCACCTTCTTCACGGGTGCCTACGGTTATCTGTTGGCGAAATATAACAACGAACAACAGTCACTGTTCAGCACGATTCATAACGGTCGTGCTGACAAGCAGTTGGCACATTCGGTGGCCATGCTAGTCCGGACTTTGCCGGTCTATGCCAAATGGGATGACGGGACGACGGTGCTCGATTTTCTGCGAGACAGTCAGGAGCAGATGAGCGGCTGCCTGCAGCACGAGACGTATGGGTACAGCGATGTGGTGAACGACTTGGGACTGCAGGCGGCCACGATGTTCGCTTGGCACGGCACGTTGTTTGACAGTCTAACTCTTGCAGGACTGCCTATGCAGGCGAAACGCCTTAACAACAACACGCTTGAGGTGGCTCTTTACGTCAAGGCTTATATCCGTGATGGGAAATATGTCGCCGAAGCGGAGTATAACCCTGGTGTATATTCTGACATGCTGGTGGCAGAGTTTCTCGAAAGCTATGAAACCGTGGTCAGGGGCTTGCTGAAACAGTCTTTATTGTGCGACGTGGAAATCACCACTCCTGAACAGACGGCCCGGCTCGACAGCTTCAATCCGCAGGGCACGGACTACGACACGACCGAAACGGTTGTTTCGCTGTTCCGCAAGCAAGCAAAAGCGACTCCCAATGCCGAAGCCGTCGTTTTCGAAGACCACCGCTACACCTACGCGCAGGTGGACGAACTCAGCTACCGCATTGCTGGGTATATTGCCACCAAAGGATTGGGTGTGGGCGATGCCGTTTCTGTCATCATTCCTCGCTGCGAGTGGATGGCGATTGCCTCTCTCGGCATTCTGAAGGCAGGCTGCGCATACCAGCCCCTTGATCCGACCTACCCGAAAGAGCGACTGAACTTCATGGTGAAGGATGCGGACGCCAAGTTGCTCATTGCCGATGAGTCGCTGCGCGGTCTGCTCGACGAATACGATGGCGACGTGTTGCTGACGAAAGACATCGCACAACTGCCCACAGCCAAAGAATTGCCTGAAGGCCCGAAACCCGAGGATCGTTTCATCCTGCTCTACACTTCCGGCTCTACAGGCGTTCCCAAAGGATGCCAGTTGACGCACAGCAATCTGGTGTGCTACTGCCACTGGTATTGGAAATACTACGACCTGAAGCCGGAGCACAACGTGGCGGAATACGCCAGCTATGGTTTTGATGTACATCAGGAGGGCATCTATCCGCCGTTGACGGGCGGTGCCACCGTGCATATTATCCCCGAGGAACTTCGCCTTGATCTGGTGGCACTGAATGAATACTTCGAGCACGAGCATATCACCCACACTTTCATCACCACTCAGGTGGGTTACCAATTTGCAACGAATATCGAGAACCACTCTTTGCTACACCTCTCCGTGGCCGGCGAGAAGCTGGCTCCGCTCACGCCACCGATGGGATACAAGCTGCACAACGGCTACGGTCCCACGGAGGCCACCATCCTCATCACCATCTATCCCGTCACGAAGAAAGACAAGGACGTGCCCATCGGCAAGCCTTTAGACAACGTGCGGCTATACGTGGTTGATCAACAGGGCCACCGCCTGCCTGTGGGAGCTATGGGCGAACTGTGGGCTGCTGGACCGCAAGTGGCGCTCGGTTACCTGAACCGACCAGACAAAAACGCAGAAGTGTTTGTCCAAAACCCCTTCTCCACCGAGGAAAAATACATTCGCGCCTATCGCACAGGCGACATTGTGCGCTACCTGCCCGACGGCAACATCCAGTTCATAGGTCGCCGTGACGGACAGGTGAAGATTCGCGGTTTCCGCATCGAACTGAAGGAGGTGGAGGCCGTTGTTCGGGAATTCCCGGGCATCAAGGATGCCACGGTGCAAGCCTTTGACGATGAAGGCGGCGGAAAATTCATCGCTGCCTATATTGTGGCAGATGAGCAGATTGACATCGATGCGCTCCACAATTTCATCCTTGAGGAAAAACCACCTTACATGGTACCTGCCGTGACGATGCAGATTGAAAAGATTCCATTGAACCAGAATCAGAAGGTGAACAAGCGCGCCTTGCCAATGCCCGAGAAGAAAGTGGAAGAGGCTGTGGCGGAGCATAACGTGCCCATGAACATGCTTGAGCAAGAGCTGCATGAGATGATTTCCAACATCTTGAACAACAATGATTTTGGTGTGACAACTATTTTGGGTTATGCAGGACTCACCTCCATTTCCGCCATCAAATTGGCCATACAGTTACAGAAACGATATGGTGTGACCCTTGATGCCAAGAGCTTTGTCAAGACAGGTACTTTACAAGCGATTGAAAATGAGATTTGGAAGCGTATGTTAAATGAAGGAGTAAGCATGAAGGACGGAGGATTGGCCACCGCTGCAGATTCCAATGCTTCCGATGCTCAGACCAATTCTTCATCCGACATTCTTCATTCTTCATTTCCATTGAGTTACGCCCAGACTGGCGTCTATTTCGACTGCCTGAAGAATCCCATATCGACGCTATACAATATTCCATACTGCATTAAATTCCAGAAAGATACGGATACGACAACGCTTGTCGGGGCGCTCAGGACACTCGTCAAGGCGCATCCACAGATGACCGTCCATTTTGGGAATGGCGAAGAGGGCGTCATACAGACCGTCGATTTGGAGAAAGGGATAGAGATACCCATAAAACAGATGAGCGAGGAGGAACTGGCGCAGTATAAACAGTACTTTGTGAAGCCTTTCGACCTCGGCGCGGGTCCGCTCTATCGTTTTGAGATAGTGTCCACCGAAAAGCAGACCTGTCTGCTGATGGATGTGCATCATCTGGTGTTCGATGGCGGATCTTCCGACATCTTCCTGCAACAACTTTGCAGCCTCATGAACGGCGAGACTATAGAAGACGAAGACCAGAATTATGATGCATACGTGATGTCGGAAAAGGCCGCGGAAGGCGGGGCTGAATATCAGGCTGCCGCGGACTTCTTCAAAGAACGGCTATCTGTGGTAGAGGCCGCCACGGAGGTTCAGCCCGACCAGCCGAATCCCGTCAAGGGCACGATCGGCAAAGCCGTTGCCCCTTTGGATTTCGACAACATCCAATCCAAACTCTCAACCCTAAACGCTCAACTCTCAACGGTCATCACACCTGCCCACCTGATTCTCTCGGCCATCTATTATTCATTATCGCGCTTTGCTAATAATGAGCAGGTTTGCATCACCACCGTCTCAAGTGGTCGCTCCAACCTGCAAATCCGAAACACCGTCGGCATGTTCGTGAACACGCTGGCGCTGAGTGCTCATATCGGCCAACAGAAAGTGAAAGAGTTCTTGCAGGAGGTGAGTGAAAACTTCGACGAGACCCTGCAACACGAAAACTATCCGTTTGCCCAGATTGCCGCTGACTACGGACTGACGGCTGAAATCCAATTCGTCTATCAGTTGGGCATGATGAACCAATATGTCTGTCAAGGCACGCCTTTGGAGCTGGAAAATCCGGAGTTGAAAGTACCGAAGTTCCCCATCACCTTTTTCATCAAAAACCTCGAAGGGAAACCGGTCGTTTGTGTGGAATATGACAACGGCAAATATTCTGCCCGATTGATGCAGAGCTTGGCCGATAGCATCCCCGTCGTGATAGAGCGAATGATGGCCGCTCCCGACAACGCCCTGACCAGCATCTGTATTGTCAGTGATGAGGAGGCCGAGCGCATCATCCAGATAGGTACGGGCAAAGACATTGAGGTGGATCTGAGCAAGACCTTCGCCAACCTCTTCACCGAGCAGGCCAAGCGCACGCCCGATGCTCCTGCAGTAGTCGATAGGGACAGCCAGCTGACCTATGGTGAGATGGACCGCTACTCGAATGCGCTGGCCCGTCAGCTGATAGACTTCGGCGTGCAGCCCAACGACTTCGTTTGCGTCATGCTCGACCGCTTCAAGGAGTTCCCGCTTTCCGTATTGGGTATCCACAAGGCAGGCGCTGCCTACACCCCGTTGGATTTCGAATATCCTAACGAGCGTCTGAGTTACATGCTGGAGAACTCCGAATCAAAGGTGCTCATCACCTCGCATGATGTGCTTGAGGCCAAGCAAGCCGAGGGTGACTTCAGCACCTCCGCCGCCAAACCTTTCTTCATCGATGACTTTATGGCGGATGTGCCCGATGCCGAACCCATCGACTTGTCCAATCCTGACGGTCTTGCTTACATGATATATACGTCCGGTTCAACAGGGAAACCCAAAGGCGCTATGCTGCATCAGGCCGGTTTGCGCAACTTCATCGCTGTGGTCATTGACATGGAGAAGCTGACCGCAGAAGACCGCATCAGCGGACACCGCTCTTTCTCGTTCGACGCCCACATCGAAGACATGTACCCCGTGCTGACGTTGGGCGGCTCATTCCATATCATGCCGACGGAAATACGCAAAGACTTAGCCCTCATCCGTCAGTTCCTGATTGACCACCAGATTACCGGCGGCGGCTATTCGACGGCGATGACCTGTCTGTTGCTCAATGCCTTCGACGACCTGCCCATCCGCTTCACCACGGGTGGCGGCGAAAAGATGAGCGGCGTTTATAGCGACCACATCGAGATCATCAACGTGTATGGTCCCACAGAGTGCACCGACGACACTTCATACTATGCCATCAAGCCTGGACAACGCATTGAGGACATTCCCATCGGAGCGAGCGTTGCCAACAACTGGAATTTTATTGTAGATGCCACCGGAAATCTCGTGCCGCTTGGCGTGGCAGGCGAGCTCTGTTTTGCCGGCATTCAGGTGGGACGGGGCTACTGGCGCCTGCCCGAACGCACCGCAAAGTCGTTCGTGGATTGCCCGTTCGTCAAGGAAGATCGATGGGGCCATCCTGTGCGCATGTACCACACCGGCGACCTCTGCCGCTGGAACGAGGAGGGACAAATCGAGTACTTGGGCCGCATCGACACACAGGTGAAACTGCGCGGTTTCCGCATCGAGTTGGGCGAAATCGAGAACAAGGCCCTGAACATCGAAGGCATCCGCCAGGCGGCCGCGGAGGTGCGCAAGGTGATGGGCAACGAGCATCTGATTCTTTACTATACATTGGTCGAGGGTGCCACCCTCAGCGATGAAGAGATTCGTCAAATGTTAGCTGCCTCGTCGTTAGCCGACTATATGGTGCCCGATGTCTATATGCAGTTAGATGTGATGCCGATGACACCTAACCTCAAAATCAACCGCAAGGCACTCCCCGCACCCGAAATGAAGCGTGCCACCGAGTATGTGGCCCCGGTGGGTGAAACGGAAGAGCTCTTCTGCCATATTTTCTCCGAAGTGCTGAAGATTCAAGAGGTGGGCGCTACCGACAACTTCTTTGAGATTGGAGGCACCAGCATCAATGCCATTAAAGTGATTGTAGAGGCCAGCAAACAGGGTGTCCAGATTGTGTTCAATGATCTGTTTAACCTAAAGACCCCAAGAGCTCTGGCGGAATTCGTAAATGGAGAAGAGACCGAGGAGACCACCGCTGCCCCTGTTGTAGAAAGCAAGACTGTCAGCCAGGTGGACGATCCCTTTATACCCATTCTCACGGCCAACACGTTAGACGCTTTCCGTCAGAACAAGCGTCAGATTGTTGGCGATGTTCTGCTGACGGGTGCTACGGGCTATCTCGGCATACATATCCTTAATGAATTGCTTTCCCATTACAATGGCCGGATCCTATGTCCCATCCGTGCCGAAGACGATGAGAAAGCTCTCAGTCGCCTCAAATCGCTGTATTTCTACTATTTTGGAGATTTTGACAATTTCAATGAGCAGCGCATCTCAGTGTTCACTGCTGAGGTCACTGAGCCTGACGGCCTTGACGGAATAACCCAACAGGGGCTTACTGTCATCAATTGTGTGGCCAACGTAAAACACTTCTCGGCAGGCAATGACATTGAGATGGTCAACATCGAGTCCGTGCGTCACCTGATTGCATTCTGTCTGCGCACAGGTTCCCGCCTCATCCATATCTCCACCAACAGCATCGCCGGCATGAGTGTTGACGGGCATCCCGGACCGGAGGTGAAACTGACGGAGCAAGCGTTCAACATAGGACAGAACATCGATGCCAACAAGTACGTTTATTCGAAGTACAAGGCCGAAGAGTTGGTACTCGAAGCCATTGCCCATCGCGGGCTCAATGCCAAAATCATGCGTGTGGGCAACCTCTCGGCACGCCAGAAAGACGGTGAGTTCCAAATCAACTTCATGACCAACAATTTCTTGGCTCGTTTGCGGGCTTACGTCGTGATAGGGATGGTGCCATACGCAGATCTCGACCGTCGCTTTGAGTTCTCCCCTATCGACGAGGTGGCCAATGCCATCATGCTCCTCGCCCAGACCCCGAAAGAGTGCATCGTGTTCCATCCTAACAACACCCATCGCCAATTCCTCTCCGACATCCTCATGGGCTTTGCCCTCTCCGGTCTCACGCTGCGCCGCGTCGAGATTGACGAGTTCCAACAAGCTTTGGAACAGTTGATGGAGAACCCGGACCTTGTCACATTGCTGCGTCCGCTGATGGCCTACAACGTGAGCAGCAAACACACCATGCGCTGGATAGAGTCCGCCAACGATTACACCACACAGGTGCTTTATAGGATGGGGTTTCAATGGTCTCCCACCGCCGCCGACTATGTCCATCATTTCATAGACACCATCATAGGGTTCGACTATTTTACAGTATAACCATAAATTGAACAATGAACATGGAAGATAAAGCAACCTTCAACCGCAAATATTGGCAATTTCTATGGTCGAGCATCCTCATCGCCCTGTCGGGCTGTTTGGGCAGTGTGGTGGATGCCATCATTGTGGGCAATCTGATCGGGGAAGACGGTGTGAGTGCCATCAACCTGACAAGACCTGTGGTGCAGATAATGTTCACCCTGAACATGCTCATAGCCACGGGCGCCGGCATGTTGGTCGGCATCGAGTTGGGCAGAAAAAATCATCAAAGTGTGGCCTATTACTACACTCTCGCCATGGCCGCTTGTCTGATTGTAGGCCTGCTGTTCACAGCCTGTGGAATTGCGATTCCCGATGTTATCACGGGTTGGCTATGCACACAAGAGGGCCTCTGGTCGCTCACCCATGACTATCTGAGGGTGATGATGATCGGTGCTCCGGCCTACATGGCGATGTGGGCCCTCACCACGATGGCCGGTGTGGATGGCAGTCCGCGCTTGGCATCCATCGCTATCCTGATAGACAACGCCGTCAACCTCAGCCTTGACCTCGTCTTTATCAAAACGCTGGGCTGGGGCATCGAAGGCTCCTCGACAGCCACCGTAATAGGACACTTGGTGGGTATCGCCATTATATGCCGCCACTTTCACTACAAGGACAATCACCTACGACTTACGTTCCGCCCGACAACGAAAGACGCTTTCTCACTGGCCTCCCTTCGCTCTTCCTTTGGCACAATCATTAACCAAGGGGCACCCTTGGCCGTAGCCTGTGGCACACTGGCGTTGCTCTATGTCGCCTGCAACCATTCCGTGGCATTGGTGAAGGGCAGAGTGGGACTTTTTGCCCTGGCCGTCTGCATGAACCTACTTATGATTTACAACCTCTTTTTGGCAGGTGTCGAGCGCACCATCCAAGCCCTCGGTTCCATCGAAGTGGGGCGCGGCGACAACGAGGCTTTCCAGCTGATTCTGCGAAAATCGTTCCGTTTCATCACCGTCAGCATGGTCCTTATATGTGTTGTCGTGTGGATATTCCCAGAGTCCATTGCCCGTGGTTTTGGCGCCGACAGCAATGACACTGTCAACGAAACAGCCTCGGCACTGCGTGCCTTCGCCCTGAGTTTGGCCTTGTGGTGCTACATCGACACAATTATGGTGGTCTATAAGCTCTACAACTACCATAAGATGTCATTATTGATCTCTTTTATGCTTTCCCTGATGGTCATTCCTGTGCTCTGGATTGTGGCACACTACGCCCCTTCCCTCCTATGGTACAGCTACCTCATCGCTTACATCATTGAGTTGCTGATCATTTTCATTATCCACAAAGCAGCGCATTTGAAATTTGAATTGCCTGCTAAAGAGCAATAGTTCTTTATAGATTCAGATGAACAGGGATGGCTATAGCCTCTGCTTTATGGCATTCTTGCCAGAAATATCAAGAAAAACATTTGCGTCTTTTTGTTAAAGTATTTTTTTTATTTTTGCGGCGTAATACTAAAATAGTAGCTTTATGAATATTACCATTAACGAAGAAGGCAACAACATCACTGCCGTATTTGACGGTCGCTTGGACACTGTGGCTGCCCAACAGATTTCGGAGACTATTGATCCATTGTTACAAAATGCCGACCAGAACATCATTCTGGATTGTGAAAAAATGCCGTTCATTAGCAGCTCTGGACTTCGTATCTTTTTGAAAATCAGAAAGGAAGTATCTGCCAAAGGCGGCAAAATGTACCTGAAAAATATCTGTCCGGATGTAATGCAAGTCTTTAAAATGACCAAATTAGACGACATTTTTGAGATGGTGGACTAACTAATCCTCCTCAACGACCAAGTGGATGCTAGTTTTCCTGGCATCCATTTCCTTTTCAGCCATTCTGGATAAGCGGTCTTGCGCGTCTGCGGCAATCAGCCCGTCAAACCAGAAACCATCTGTATCAGCAAATATCTTTTTCAATTTGTAAAACATCTTGAGAGCCCACGTTATTGATACAAATCTGACAAAAATCAGCCTTATGCATACTTTTTATATTAAATTTGCCCGTTGGATAGTAATCGTTGTCGCCCTTTTGACAACAGTTGATCTGCGGGCGCAAGTGGTTGTCAATGAGCCGACGCCAGACAATGAATTCACGATTGATGCCAAATTAAACACCCGTGGTGAGATTCGTGTGGGCGGATACGACGACGCGAATGGCGAAGGACAGGAAGGAAGAGCCCATTTTATTATGGGCCAGTACCGAATCAACCTTGGATACAAACGATCCGACTGGTTGGAGATTCAGCTCTCACCACAGTTCTCTGGCGTTTGGGGACAGGCAGGCGGCACCTTGAGCCTTTCCGAAGGGTGGCTCTCCATGAAGCACAACAAGACCGGTCTTTTCACCAAAATCGGTCGTCAATCTCTTGAATACGACGATGAGCGTATCCTAGGTTACGATGACTGGATCATGACCGCGCCCACCCACGACGCAATCAAACTCGGCTTCGAGGGTTACGGTCACAAAGTACACGTACTCCTCGCCTACAACCAAAACGCAGATAATATTTCCACCGGCCTCTCCTACTATTCCGATGGAATACAACCCTACAAGACCATGCAGACCCTCTGGTACCACTACAACACACCTAAAAACCTCTTCGGAATCTCCTTGCTTGGCATGAATATCGGGGTGCAAAGCAAGATTGATGAAAAACCTAATAAAATTTTCTTCCAACAATTATTCGGCACATACTTAACATTAAACCCCAGCATTGTCAATTTGGAAGGTTCCTTCTACTACCAAATGGGTAGAGAAGAACACGGAATCAAGTTGAACGCCTTCATGGGAAGTGCAAAGGCCACAGTCACGCCAAACAATATCTACAACCTTTACACTGGGTATGATTACTTGAGTGGTGAAAACTTTCCCGTTACGGTGAATGGCGGTCTTGGCCTCATCTACCATAAAGAAGCCAGAGCGTTCACCCCGTTGTTCGGTTCACACCACGATTTTTATGGTGCCATGGAATTTTTCTATTTCGACAACTATGTGCACAACTTCTCCCCTGGTTTGCAAAACCTATATGTCGGTGGAAACGTCAGTCCAGTTCCGGGATTGACAATCAACGCCTCTTACCACTTTTACGCCATCGCTGCAGACCTTAGATTCCATCAAGAAAAATTGAACAAAGCATTGGGCCATGATATTGACCTCAGCGTAGCCTACTCTTTCGCGAACTTTGTCAAGCTGTCGGCAGGCTACACCTACATGCGCGGCACCGAGACAATGAAAATCCTCCAAAACATCACCGACAAGCGCCGTCTGCATTGGGGCTGGTTGATGCTGACCGTCACCCCGACTTTCTTCACCACCACGTGGAATGACAAGAAGAAGGCTTAGAAACCTACACGCTTACAGGTCTAAGTCCAAATCACTAATCACTAATCACTAATCACTAATCACAAAGCCAATATGAAAAAAACCGCTCCTTTGTCTCAATCGCAATTAGGTATTTATGCCGAATGCATACAACATGAAAATGAGGTTTTTTATAACCTTCCGTTTCTTTATGTTTTTGACGAGAGTATTGATGCTGACCGTTTGTGTCACGCTATAGAGGCGACGATACAGGCTCATCCGGTTTTTTTTACACGCATTGAGCTGAGTGATGAAGGCGAGCCTTTGCAGACCATTGACACGGATGAGGTTTCAAGTTTCAAGTTTCAGGTTTCAAGTTTTACGGATCTTGAGGCTGAGAAGAAAAAATTCATCGAGCCTTTCCAACTCCAAGGTGGCAGGCTGTTTCATACCAAAGTGATGCGCGATGCAGAGCATGTCTATTGGTTTTTCGACATGCATCATATCATCAGCGACGGCTCCTCGTACCATATTATCGTTTGCGATGTGGAGACGGCCTACAATGGCGGCACGATTGCTCCTGAGGAAATGTCGATGCAGGAATTCGCCCTTGCCGAAGCCGAGATGCGCAAAACACCTGCTTTCGAAGAAGGAAAACAGTGGTATGCCCAAAACTTCGACTGCGGCGACACGTTCACCCAACTTATGCCCGACCTGGAGATTCCCGAACATAAGGACGCTCAGAAACTCCGCGTTCTCGGCACCGACATGGACCGGGTGAACGCCTTCTGCAAGGCCAACGGCATCAAAAAGAGCACTTTCTTCACATCGGCATATTCTTTTCTGTTAGCCAAGTACAACAACGACCAGGAATCGCTGTTCACCACGGTTTTCAACGGCCGCACCGACCCAAAGTTCCAACATTCCGTTGGCATGACGGTGAAGACGCTACCCGTTTATGCCAAGTTCACCGAAGAGACCTCCGTGCTTGATTTCCTGAAAGCCGGAGAGGAACAGATGATGGGCTGCCGCAAACACGACATCTATGCCTATACCGACATCATGAATGACCTCAACCTGCAAACCAATTCCATATTTGCATGGCACGGGCTCCTCCTTGATTTCACCGAACTGATGGGCAAACCCATGAAGGCCATACAGCTCCGCAAGCACAATGAGGGCGTGTCGTTCTATCTGATGGCTTTCTATGTCGGTAAAAAATATCATATCAAAGCGGAATACAGCGCCAACGAATACTCTGAAACACTGATTGACAATTTCTTGGAGAGTTACGAAGCGGTCCTGGAGGGCTTCCTAAGCCAGACTCTCCTGCGCGACATCGACATCTGCACCGAGAGCCAACGCGCCTTGCTTGACAGTTTCAACCAGACCGACACGGAGTTGGATATGAGCCAGACCATTGTGTCCAAATTCCGTGCACAGGTGGCGAAAAGCCCTGACAACATCGCGGTGGTTTATCGGGACAAACGTTTCACCTACAAAGAATTGGATGAGCTTTCCGACCGCATTGCCGCCTATATCCATGGAAAAGGCCTTCATGAAGAGGATGTCGTCTCGGTGTTGATTCCTCGATGCGAGTGGATGCCTATCGTTTCCTTGGGCGTGTTGAAGGCCGGCTGCGCTTACCAGCCTCTCGACCCGACCTATCCTTCAGAACGTCTCAACTTCATGATGCAAGATGCCTCTGTGAAGTTGCTCATTGCGGATCCGGAACTGCGCGGCATTGTCGATCAACACACGGGCGATGTACTGTTCGTCAACGACATCCCGCAACTTCCTGCCCCCGACACTGACCTGACGGCCTGTATGCCCAAGCCCGAATCGCTTTTCATCATGCTCTACACTTCAGGCACCACGGGAACACCCAAAGGCTGTCAGTTGGAACATCGCAACCTCGTCGCGTTTTGCGAATGGTACCAGCGCAGGTTTAATCTCACGCCCGGTTGTAAAGTTACGGCCTACGCCAGTTACGGCTTCGATGCCAATATGATGGAAACATATCCATGTCTCACCGGGGGTGCCACGCTTTACATCATTCCTGAAGAACTGCGCTTGGACATGATAGCATTGAACGAATATTTCGAGCAAGAGCAGATCACCCACGGATTCATGACCACACAGGTGGCTTACCAGTTTGCCACTTCCATCGAGAACCACTCTCTGCACTACCTGTTGACAGGTGGCGAGAAGTTGGCACCTCTGACACCGCCCACGAATTACACTTTGGCCAATCTTTACGGCCCCACTGAAAGCACCGTCTGCATCACCTCTTTCGATGTGACGAAGCCCATGAAGGACATCCCGATCGGTTCGGCGTTGGACAACGTCAAGCTTTATATCGTCGATAAGGCGGGTCACCGTCTGCCTGTGGGTGTGGCGGGCGAACTCTGGGTCGCCGGACCGCAAGTGAGCCGCGGCTACCTCAACCGTCCTGAGAAAACCGCCGAGGTTTATATCGACAACCCTTTCGATTCCAGTGAGAAATACGCGCACATTTACCGTACCGGCGATATCGTGCGCTATCTCCCCGACGGCAACGTACAATTTGTGGGACGCAAGGACGGTCAGGTCAAGATTCGCGGTTTCCGCATCGAATTAAAAGAGGTTGAAGGAGTCATCCTTCAGTTCCCCGGCATCAATGATGCCACTGTGCAAGCCTTTGACGAAGAGGGCGGAGGCAAGTTCATTGCCGCTTATATTGTAGCAGACGAGCAGATTGACATCGAAGCCCTGAACAACTTCATCATGGAGGAGAAACCGCCTTACATGGTGCCTTCCGTGACGATGCAAATCGAACGCATCCCGCTCAACCAGAACCAGAAAGTGAACAAGAAAGCCCTTCCGAAGCCCGAGAAGAAAGCGGCTGCTGCCGAGGTGGAGAGCAATGTGCCAATGAACATCCTGGAAGAGGAACTGCACGAAATCGTGGCGGGCATCGTGGGCACCAAAGACTTCGGCGTAACCACCGTTCTCGGCTACGTCGGACTCACCTCCATCTCCGCAATTAAGCTGGCCGTTCAGCTGAACAAGAAATACGGCATCACCGTGGATTCCAAATCCTTAGTCAAGACAGGAAACATTCAAACAATTGAGAATGAAATTCTTAATCAACTCCTCAATGCTCCTGCCCCTGCCCAGGCGACCACCAATCCCGATGATACTCAACCCAAGAATGCTCCGCTCTCCTATGCGCAGATGGGCGTATATGTCGATTGCATGAAACAGCCCACCTCCACGGTATATAACATCCCAACCCTCATCCGTCTCCCCAAAGACACGGATGTGCAGTTGCTTGAAAAGTCCATCGAGACCCTCGTCAAGGCACACCCGCAGTTCTTTGTGCATTTTGACAGCGAAGCCGGCGAAATCGTGCAAATCGTTGACAAGAACCAACCTATTACCCTCACAAAGAGCCAGTTAAGCGAGGTGGAATTGAAAAAATACAAGGTAGCGTTCGTAAGGCCTTTCAACCTGAGACAAGGACCGTTGTACCGTATGGAAATCGTCACCACCGAGCAAAATGTTTGCCTCCTGGCGGATGTGCATCACTTGATTTTCGACGGCGGTTCCCTCGACCTGTTCCTGAACCAGTTGTGCGACTTGATGAGCGGCAAGAAAATCGAGGCCGAAGCCATTAGCTATGCCGGTTTTGTCGCCGATGAGAAAGCGGCTGAAAACACGCCGAGTTACAATGAGGCCAAGAACTTCTTCAATCAGCGTTTGGGCAACGTGGAAGGGGTTACGGAAGTGCCTACCGATTTGACCAATCCCTTGGAGCAAGGTACCGTCAGCGAAGTCTTCTGCAAGATGGACTTCAACGCGATGGAGGACTTTTGCAAGAAGAACAACCTCTCGCCTGCGCACCTTACCTTGGCGGCCGTTTTCTATGCGCTCTCACGTTTCACCAACAACGAGCAGATTTGCATCACCACCATCAGCAACGGCCGTTCCGACTTGCGCATCAGCAACACGACAGGTATGTTTGTCAATACTTTGGCCTTGAGCGCCCAGATAGGCGAACAAAGTGTGATGGACTTCTTAAAAGAGACCAGCCAGAATTTTGACGAGACTTTGACTCACGAGAAATATCCTTTTGCGCAAATCGCTGCCGATTACGACCTGTCTGCTGAAATATTGTTTGCCTATCAGATGGGAGTGATTAACCAATATGTAATCAATGGTCAAAATATTGATATAGAATCTCTTGAGCTGGACACGCCGAAGTTCCGCATCGCTTTCTACATTCAAGAGGAAGAGGGTGTGCCGGGCGTGATGGTCGAATACGACAATGGTCGTTACAGCCACGAACTGATGCATAGTCTGGCACAGTCGGTAAGCAATGCGGCCAAGGCTTTCATCCAGCATCCTGAGATGGCATTGCAACGTGTCTCTTTGTTAGATGCCGGACAAACCGCTTTGCTCGACAGCTTCAACCAGACGGATGTGCCCTACGACGACACCCAGACTGTCGTTTCACTGTTCCGTCGGCAAGCGCAACTGACCCCCGACAACATGGCTGTGGTCTATCACGACCGTCAATACACTTATCGTGAAGTAGATGATATCACAGAGCGGATCGCAACCCTTCTTGTTTCGAAAGGTCTTGGAAGAGAAGATGTTGTCTCGATTCTCATCCCGCGTTGCGAGTGGATGCCAATCGCCGCACTGGGTGTGCTGAAAGCCGGGTGCGCCTACCAACCGCTCGACCCGAGTTATCCTTCCGAGCGTCTGAACTTCATGATCCAAGATGCTTCTGCCAAGATGCTCATCGCCGATGAATCGTTACGCGACATCGTGAACGAATATCACGGCGAGGTGCTTCTGACAAAAGACATCTTTGATTTGCCGAAAGCTGTCAAGCCTGTTGACGTCAGTGTCAACCCTGCAGACCTCTTCATCCTGCTTTACACTTCAGGGTCAACCGGCACTCCTAAGGGCTGCCAGTTGGAGCATCGCAACTTAGCGGCATTCTGCCATTGGTACCAACGCCGTTTCGAACTCAAGGCCGAGCATCGCGTGTCATGCTACGCCAGCTACGGATTCGACTGCTGCATGATGGACCTCTATCCGGCACTGACCTGCGGTGCCTGCGTCTATGTGATTGGCGACGACATCCGTCTGACCTTGCCGGAAGTGAATGCTTACTTTAATGAAAATCACATCACCCACTCGTTCATGACCACGCAAGTGGCTTACCAGTTTGCCACCAACATGGACAACCATTCGCTGCTGCATTTGATTGCGGCGGGTGAAAAGTTGGCTTCGTTGGCACCTCCGGCGAACTTCAAGATGCACAACGGCTACGGTCCCACGGAGGGCACCATTCTCATCACGGAGTATGAGGTTGACGAAGAACTCAAGGACATCCCTGTGGGCAAACCGTTAGACAATTCCCGCCTGTATATCGTTGACAAACAGTTCAATCGCTTGCCTCAGGGGGCTTTAGGTGAATTGTGGATCAGTGGCGCGCACGTCACCAGAAGCTATCTCAACCGTCCGGAGAAAACGGCCGAAGTGTACATCGACAACCCGTTTAGCGATGACCCGAAGTTCTCCCGCATCTATCGCACCGGCGATATCGTGCGTTACCTCCCCGACGGCAACATCCAGTTTGTGGGACGTAAAGACGGCCAGGTGAAGATTCGTGGTTTCCGCATCGAGCTCAAGGAAGTGGAGGCCGTGATCCGCCAGTTCCCGGGCATCAAGGACGCTACTGTGCAAGCTTTTGATTATGAGAACGGTGGAAAGTTCATCGCCGCCTATATTGTCAGCGACCAGCAGGTGGACAACAAGGCCCTCAACGCCTTCATCGGCGAGCAGAAACCTCCGTACATGATTCCTGCCTCCACGATGCAGATCGACAGCATTCCGCTGAACCAGAACCAAAAGGTGAACCACAAAGCATTGCCCACGCCAGTCATGCAGGCTTCAAACCGCGAATACGTGGCGCCATCCAACGACACGGAAGCGCTCTTCTGCCGCATTTTCAGCGACATTCTCGCCATAGACAAGATCGGTGTCAACGACAGCTTCTTTGATTTGGGCGGCACCTCGCTCATGGTGACCCGTGTCATCATCGAAGCCGACAAAGCGGGCATGCATGTGGCCTACGGCGATGTCTTCGCCAATGCCACCCCGGGAAAGCTTGCTGCGCTCGTTTCGGGTGATGCGGCGGTAACCACAGACGATGACGACATCACCAAATTCGACTATTCCGGCATCAACAACTTATTGAGCAACAACACATTGGACAGCTTCCGCAAAGGCGAGTGCCAATCTTTGGGCAATGTGCTGCTCACCGGTTCAACGGGTTATCTTGGCATTCACATTCTGCAAGAACTGATCCAGTCGGATGCGGAGAACATCTACTGTCTGGTACGTGACAAAAACATGGATGACGCCGAGCACCGACTGAAAACACTCCTGTTCTACTATTTCGAATCCACCTACGACGAACTCTTCGGCAACCGCCTCCACATTCTTCTTGGAGATGTCACCAATGACCTGACCAACCTCGTTCAAGCGAAGATCGATACGGTGTTCAACTGCGCTGCAGTGGTGAAACATTTCAGCGAAGGCACGGAGATCGAAGACGTGAATGTGGGTGGTGCGCAACGTTGTGTTGACCTCTGTTTGAAGACCGGCGCACGTTTGGTACACATTTCCACGTACAGCACCAGCGGTCTCAACGTCAACGACACCATGGCGCCCGACTACGTTTTCACCGAGCAGAAACTTTTCGACGGGCAATATCTCGGGAACCAGTATCTCCATTCCAAATTCTTGGCAGAACGTATTGTGCTGCAATCCATTGTTGATAAAGTGCTGTCGGCCAAGGTGATACGTATCGGTAACTTGGCGGCGCGTACCAGCGACGGTGAGTTCCAAATCAACTTCTCCACCAACTCCTTCATGGGGCGCATCAAAGTCTTTAACATGTTAGGCTGTTTCCCCTATTCATTGTATGAAAGCAAGGTAGAATTCTCGCCCATCGACGAGGTGGCGCACACCATCATCCTGCTCAGTTCCACACCCAAGGATTGCTGCCTGTTCCATTCCTACAACAGCCACACGCAGTTCCTAGGCGACGTTCTCAGCGGATTCAACAAGTTAGGCACGGATATTCGTCTGGTGGAAGACGAGGAATACAATGCTACCATGGAGAGTGCGGGCAACGACCCACAGAAAGCCAAGACGCTTTCCAGCCTGCTCGCCTACCAGGATATGGCTCACGGCATGAAAGTTTCAGAAGTGCCTGTAAACAACCTGTACACCACGCAAGTGCTTTATCGTTTGGGCTTCAAGTGGTCACCCACCACATGGGACTACGTTGACCGGATGTTGGGCGCTATCAGTGGATTGGGGTTCTTTGATTAATACGATCAGACAATAAACAGAATAAAAATTCCACTTCATAAATTCAAGTAAAAATCTATAATCAACATCATTCATATATGAGCAATCCTCTTTTCAATATCCAGTACGGTCTGTTTGTCATCACAACCTACGATGGCGGTCGCGACAACGGCTGCATCAGCAATACTGTCGAACAGGTAACGGCACAGCCCAACCGAATTTCCATGGCCCTCAGCAAAGAAAACCTGACCACCGAACTCATCCAGCGTTCGGGTCGTTTCACGGTCTCCATTATCAGCGAGGATGCCGATTTCGAACTTTTCAAGCATTTCGGCTTCCAAAGCGGTCGCACTGTCGATAAGTTCGCCAATTTCACCGACTGCCGTCGCTTGAGCAACGGCACTTTAGCTATCACTCGCGGCACAAACACTTACCTCTCCGTTGACGTTGAGCAGACCATCGATTTGGGCACGCATATCCTTTTCATCGGTCTCATCACCGAGATGGAAACGCTCTCTGACAAGCCCTCTGCCACTTATAATTATTACCAGGAACACATCAAACCGAAACCACAACCCGTCGGACTAACCGCCGAAGGCAAGACCATCTGGCGCTGCATAATCTGTGGTTATGAGTATGAGGGTGAGAAGCTACCCGAGGATTTCATCTGCCCCATCTGCAAGCATCCCGCATCTGATTTCGAGAAGGTGATTCTTTAAAATCACAAACAAACAACTGGTTATCAATAAATTATACAACAAACATATAAACGGACTACATGTTGAACCAAATTCTGCGTCCCTTGCGTTTTGCGGCTGAACAAGGATTTCCCGAATTGGCGCAAGTGCATTGTGTAGTTGGGATATAGGATATATGAAAAGAGTGATTATCATTGGGGCTGGAATATCCGGCTTGACAGCGGCGGTTTATGCGCGTCGCTCGGGTTTTGAGGTTTTGGTGCTGGAAAAGGCGGGGAATCCCGGTGGCATCTCCACCAATTGGATACGCAAAGGTTACACCTTTGAGGGCGGCGTACACTGGCTTATCGGGGCCAAAGAAGACATCCCGTTGCATGCGGTGTGGAAAGAGACGGGGGCCTTGCAGGAGAACAATCCGGTCTATTTTAAAGATCCTATTTATACATTGATGGACGATGATGGGCAACTGCCCCTTCGTAGGGATCTTAAAGAACTGGAAATCACTTGTTTGCGCGACAAACTTGCCTTCGCCCTGCTACGCTTTCATCTGGCCTGTTTCCGCCATTTCCACTCCCCTATCATGGATATGGTTGGACTCAAATCTCGTCATCCTCGCGGTTTCCATCCTATGGAATTCGTGCGAATGCTGCCCGCTGTCTTCATAACGCCCTTCCTGCTATTAGAAAGTGCCTCGAACTATACACGGCGATTCAAAAACACCCGCGTCCGCAACCTGCTGAATTCGGTTGTTGATCCCGACATCAACGCGCTCTCCCTCATATACACGCTAAGCACCTTCTGCACCGGCGACAGCGGATACCCCAAAGGCGGCTCTCTTCTGATGGCTCAGAACATGGCGGATTGCTTCACCTCCCTCGGTGGCGAAATCCGTTATCGCACCCCTGCTCTCTCCATTGTCAGGGAGGGCAACACCGTGTGCGTGCAAACGGCCTCCGAAACGTTCCGGGCCGATGCGGTGATCATCTCCATGGATGCCCGTAAAGCCATCGACAAGCTCTTCGGTGAGCCCTTACAAGAACGCTGGGCAAAACGGATGCGCAAAAACCTGAAAACCACGCAGTGCATGTTCATCGGCATGGGCATCAAGGCCGATCTGAGCGCCTATCCCCGCTCCATGCAACTGGTGCTCCCACGTCCTTTCACCGTGGCGGGTATAAACTATAAAACATTGATAGTCAACAACTACGCAAAAGAGAGCGACTACGCTCCCGAAGGTTGCACCGTGCTCACCTGCCTGCTGCACGGCAACAGCTACGACTACTGGGCGGCCGCCAAGGCCGACGGCAGCTATGGAGACAAGAAGGAAGAGACGATAGCGTTGGTGATCGACCACCTTTCTGACAGGATTCCCGAACTCAAGACCTCTGTGGAGGTAACCGACATGGCCACGCCGCTCACCTACGAACGCTACTGCGACACCTACCAAGGCAGCTACATGAGCCATTGGGAGCCCCTCACGCGCGTCCCCCACGCCCCCATCCGATATGCTCCCCGCATCTACTTCACGGGCCAGCGAGTGAACTTCTCCGGCGGTCTTCCCCCCGCAGCGGTCACCGGCTACCGCACCGCCCAAACCCTATGCAGGGATTTCGGCGTGGAATTCGTAAGCCAAGGATTGCCTCAGTTTTAAAGAAAAAATCAGCAAACTACATTTGTAATTTGCTGATATTCTGTCAAAAAAAGAGGGTGTGTCAAAAGTGGCGCGCCCTCTTTTTTTTGCAAAAAAGCCCTAACATTGGCGGGTTAGGGCTTTGCCGTGTCAAAGATTTTTGTATCTTTGCACCATAACTAAAGAGATGGCAAAAATACAATTTAAATCGTATCCTCAAGGGCAGACAGTGCTTTTTCCCACGGCGACCGCACCAAAATTTCATCTCGACCGTTCCGGCGCGGCGGCAATGGAG